>DATFQU010000337.1:0-5156 GCA_035264005.1 Candidatus Acidiferrales bacterium | reverse complement strand
GGTGGCCGCCAAAGCCGAGTCAGCCATAGAGAAGGGCTTTGCGGGGCCAGGACTTCTGGCTTTCATCGTTACCAGCAAGTTTGCGGATTACCTTCCACTTTATCGGCTGGAAGATATTTTCGAACGACAAGGATTTGAGATCTCCCGGGCTACGCAGTCGGTGTGGTGCGGGGATGTCGCCGATGTGGTCGAGCCGTTGTATCAGCGGATGGCCGAGCGGGTGAGGCAGTCGCATGTAGTGGCCACCGATGACACCATTTTGCCGATGTTGAGCCCGGGCCAAACGCAGCCAGCGCGCATGTGGGTGTACGTGGGCGACGAGACCAATCCGTACAACGTCTTCCACTTCACGCTGAACCGCAGTCGAGAAGGCCCGAAGGAATTTCTGAAAGACTACACCCAGGTTTTATTGGCCGACGCTTACGGTGGCTACAACGGGGTAGTAGCTGGCAACTCCATCACTCGCGCCGGCTGTTGGAGTCACGCCAGACGCAAGTTCGTGGATGCTGAGAAAACGGCACCGGAGATCGCGCGCGAGGCCGTCACGCTGATCGACGCACTGTTTGCGGTGGAACGGCAGGGGAAAGACGTTTCCGTGACCGAGCGACTGGAGTTGCGGCAGAAACAGGCGGTCCCGGTGCTGGCGGCGCTGCACCGCGAACTGCTGATCTGGAAAGACCAGTTGCTACCAAAGCATCCTATGGCCGACGCCGTGAGTTACACGCTCAGCCAGTGGGACGCACTGACCGTGTTCCCCGCCGATGGCGCCGTACCCCTAGATAATAATGTTAGCGAACGCGAGATGAAGCGCGTGGTCCTCAACCGCAAAAACTCCCTCTTCGTGGGCAACCCCCGCGGTGGGCGAACTGCGGCGATCCTGGCCAGCTTGACGAGCAGCTGCCGCCGGCATGACATGGATCCGCATCTCTATTTCATGCAACTGCTAGTGAATCTCCCGACCTGGCCGGCGAGTGACCTCGACGCCTGGCTTCCCGACCGTTGGAAACAAGCTCATTTCGCGCGATGCGCCACTCTGGGAATTCCAGTTCCACCCACTCCCTAGCGCCTGCGCTTCACGTAGCGCTCACAATTCGGCAAGCTTGCGCAGTAGAAATTGCAGCGTAAATGATTGGGAGAGCGGGAATTAAATTGGTCGCGGCGAATGAGATTTGAACCATTGACCTCCTGGTCCACGACCAACCAAGTTTCCGCTTTTCTTGCTACTGTAACTCATTGGCCCTAAAAGGATTGGTCGGGGCGAATGGATTTGAACCATCGACCTCCTGGTCCCGAATTAGGGCCCGAAAAACACTAAATTGCTTCGTTGGTGTCGCTTACGGGAAAAACCAGGATATTCCCGCTCTCTCAAATGTCCCGAAGTTGTCCCGAGTTTCCGCTCACTCGCCATCTACTTTCAGAACCGCAAGTCAAGGCCGTGAGGAGTGCGATTGATGGGCTATACGACACCTAACAAATTGCCCGTCGAGTACAGCTTGAGCAAGAAACGCGCCGAAAGAGGCTACAACAAAGAAAAACTGAAACGGTTTGGCAAGATTCCATCGCGCAAGATGGAGCTCTACCGGCTCATGTTCCGCTTCGCCTTCTCTGACAAATCCATTGTGATGGTTACGGAGGGCCTCGGTCCACAGCCATTCCATGGCAGGATTGTCTTGCTCGTAAATCAGCACACCGCAAGCGCGGCGGAAACCATCACTGGCTTCGCGCGTGAGAATAAGCTCGCCATCATTGTCGGCACGAAGACTGCCGGGCAAGTGCTGGGTCGGAACGGGATTCAAAGTTGGCCACGAATTCGTACTCCGAATCCCCGTCATGACTTTTCACACGTGGAACGGAGACTGCCTTGAAGGAAAGGGTATCGAGCCGGATTACAAAGTCGAACTTTCACGCGATGCGCTCAAACAGGGGAAAGACGCCCAACTCCAGAAGGCCATCGAGGTAGCTGGCCAACTCTAGCCGAACGACAATCATTCATACCGCAAAGCGACTATGGGGTCGACGCGCATGGCGCGGCGAGCGGGGATGTAGCACGCAGCGAGCGCGACGAGCGTCAGGACGACGGCTACGCAAATAAACGTGAGCGGATCGAGTGAGCTTACTCCGAAAAGAATTTTGCTCATCAAGCGCGTCAATCCCGCCGAGGCAGCAAGGCCGACAGCGACACCAATCAGCGCGAGGCGCGTTCCGTGGCCGAGGACGATTCTCAGGATGTCGCGGCGTTGCGCGCCGAGAGCGATGCGAATGCCGATTTCGTGGGTGCGCTGGCCGGCAATGTAGGAAATTACGCCGTAAATTCCGATGCTTGCGAGAACGAGGGCTAGTCCGGCGAAGATGGCGAGCAGAATCATAGCGAAGCGCCGAGAGGCCAGTGAGTCCGAAATAACGGAGTCCATCGTTTCGGGTTCATAGAAAACGGCTTTACTGTTGAAGGCGTGAACGGCGCCGCGAATGGCGCCAGTGAAGGCATCGGGCGGGCCCTGCGTGCGGACGACATAGCCAGCAGAGCTTTCGGACGCTGTGAGTATGTCGTCGGGAAGCTGAAAGTTCGAAGTATAAAATTGCGGATAAGAAGCATTGATACCGCTTTCGTCAAGGCCGAACTGTTTCACATGGCCGACGATGCCCACGATTTCGAGGGGTTCTTTGATGGTCAACGTGGGATCGATGCGCTTGCCGATGGGGTCCTGATTGCCGAAATATTTTCGAGCGAAGTCCTCGTCGATGACACAGACGCCGGGGGAGTTAGCGTCATCCTGCGGACCAATGAAGCGTCCGCGAAGAAGCGGGATCTTCATGACGTTCAGATAGCCCGGGCTGGCGATGTACCAGATGGCGTCGGGCGAGCTGTTCTCGTCGGCGGGCTTGGGTTGCCCCTCGATCGTAAACGGCAGGTCATCCGCGCCAGTCATCGGAAGGCGCCAGTCGTCCACGGAGACGGCGGTGAGGCCGGGCACGGAGGCAATCTTGTCGGTCATCTGCCGGACTCGAGCGCGAAGAGCATTTGCGCTGGTATTGGGAGGCGCGGGCGGGAAGCCTACCTCAAACCCGAGCACGTTGTGGGGATTTAGCCCTGGGTTCACACTCCATAGCCCGACGAGCGTGCGAATGGTAAGTCCAGCGCCGACGAGGAGGACGACGGCGAGCGCCATTTCGACGATGACGAAGATGTTTTGAGTACGATAACGCACGCCGCTCCCGCCGCGGCCACCTTCTTTGAGGGTCTCGTGCAGATCGGGATGAGAGGTTTTGAGTGCTGGAGCGAGTCCGAAGAGAACTCCTGCCACAAGAGAAATGATGAGCGTGAACAAGAGGACATGCGGGTCCATGTGGACATCGTTGGCGCGCGGCAGCGTGCTGGGAAGAATGGACAGCCCGGCTGTGGTTCCCCAAGAAGCGAGAAGCAAGCCGAGCCCGCCGCCTACGAGAGAGAGAAGGACGCTTTCTGTAAGAAGCTGGCGGACAACGCGGCCCTGGCTGGCGCCAAGCGCGGCGCGAATGGCAAATTCGCGGGCGCGGCCTGTGGAACGCGCGAGAAGCAGGTTGGCGACGTTCACGCAGGCGATGAGCAGCACAAATCCGACCGCGGCGAGGAGCACGAGAAGAAACGGCTGAATATCCTGAACCATCTCCTGCTTTACCGGCGTAACCGAGCTGGAGCGGCCCTGGTCGGCGTCGGGATATGTGGCGGCGAGATTACGCGCCACGTCGGCCAAGTCAGCGCGCGCCTGCGTGAGAGTGACGCCGTCTTTGATTCGTCCGACGGCGTAGATTCCGGTATGGACCTTGCGGTCTCGCATCCACGGCTGCTGCGCCGCGCCGAGCGGAACGTAAACATCGCCCAACTGAAAGTTGATGTTTCTGCAGCAGAAATAGAAGTTCTGCGGCAGGACGCCGACGACGGTGTAGTCCTTGCCGTCGAGATTCAAAGTTTTGCCGACGATGTCCGGCGAGGAGCCGAATTTCGTTTTCCAGAAGCCACCGCTGAGGATCACGGCAGGCGGGCCGTTCAGTTGATCCTCCGCTGGAGAAAAATTACGGCCGAGAATAGGGGTCACGCCAAGAGTCGGAAAGAAACTTGCGGAAACGTTCACGGCGGAGACACGCTGGGCATCAGTTTGGCCGATCAGATTGAAGCTCTGAAATGATCTGTAACCCGCGAGGGAGCTAAGCGTGCGATTTTCGCGGACCCAATCCTGAAGATCAGGATAGGAGATGGAGCCTTCGCCGAATTGGGGCTCAAAGCTGGTGACGGTGACGAGCTTATCGGGGTGCGCGTAGGGCAGAGGATTCAGGAGCACGCCGTTGACGACGGAGAAGAGCGCGGTGTTCGCGCCTATGCCGAGGGCGAGGGTGAGCACGGCGACGGTGGCGAATCCGGGAGATTTGCGCAACACGCGTAAGGCGTAGCGAATATCCTGCAGGACACCGGAGAGGAAATTGCCGGTGGTCTTTCCCGGTACGATGGGCTCGCGATAGGGGTTTCTCTCGACTGGTCTGAGCCTGCGGGCGAGCAAGTCCTCCCCTTTGAGTTCATTAAGTGCGGTGCGGAACGCCGTGTCTTCCGATTGGCCGCTCGCGACGAGTTCTTGATAGCGATCATCGAGGTGCTGCGAAAGCTCGTCAGCGATTTCCGCTTCTCGTGTTGGAGCAAGGTTCAGCGGAGCAAGTCTGCGGAGAATCTCTGGTTTCCAATCAGGCATTTTCAACCTCCGTGATGCGGTTGATTGCCTCAACAAAAACATGCCAGCCGCGTCGCTGCGAGACCAGAACCTTTCGGCCCTGCCGAGTCAATCGGTAGTAGCGTCGTCGGCGCTGGCCGCTCTTTTCAATCCATCGGCCCTGAATCCAACCGCGCTTTTCCAGGCGATACAGCAACGGGTAGAGTGAGGCCACGTAGAAGCGGACCGCGCCATCAGACCGTTGCTCAATGAGTTTTGAGATTTCATAGCCGTGGCGCGGCCGCGCCTCGACGAGAGAAAGAATCAGGAGTTCGGCGCTGCCTCTTTTCCACTCCAGTTGCGATGTTGTGCTCTCCATATATGGTCTCGCAACATATTGAACGACAGGCACGCACCAGCAGTCAAGCAGAGATTTTTAGGAAACTGGCTTATCGAGTGCTCACTGCGAGCACTGTTCTG
>DATFQU010000336.1:0-3020 GCA_035264005.1 Candidatus Acidiferrales bacterium | reverse complement strand
ATGGACGCTTTGAAACGGGAGTTGACGTGAGCGCGCAGCATCCCATTCGCGAAGAAGACCTCGAACTCCTAGCCCTCGGTGTTATTGACGGCGAAGAGTGCCGGGATCTTCGCGCGCACATTGCCTCTTGTGCCGAATGCGCGGGGAACTTTGCTGCCGCGCAGGGCCGCGTTGCGCTCTTTGCCTTCGCGGCTCCGCCGCAGAATCCTTCGTCAGGCGCGCGTGAACGCTTGCTCGAAAAAATTCGCGCCGAAGAAGCCCCCGCGACAGAAAGTCGCTCTGGAAAATTCGCCTCGTCCGCTGGCCACCCGGCCATTCGCTGGTGGAATTCTTTCTGGATTCCCGCAACTGCAATCCTGGCCGTCGCCACCATCCTTCTGTGGGTCAACGACCGCCGCATGGACGATCAGTTGCAAAAAATGCGCGAAACCGAACAGATGTTTGAGCAGGAAATGCACCGCCAGCGCGAGCTCGTTTCTTTCTTCTCCGCTGGAGACACAAAGGCCGTTTCTCTCTCGCCGAAGGCAAAAAGCTCTAGCGACTGGGCCCGCCTCAGCTACAACGCGCGCATGGGTATGGTCTGCTATACCGGCGATCTCCCTGCCCCTCCACCTGACAAGGAATACCAGATGTGGATTGTTCCCATGGTGGGAAGCCCCATTAGCGCCGGCGCTTTCATGCCCGCAGCGTTCAATAAGGGACACATGTGTATGGCGAAAATGCCTCAGGGAATCACGTGCAAAGACTTCGGCGTGACGATCGAACCCATGGGCGGTATGCCATATCCTACCGGACGTGTGGTTCTCGCCAGCGCTCCGTGAGTTCTCAAAGAAACTATGAAGCGAAATTTTCTGGAATCCATCCAATTGTGCGGCTTCCGCGTATTCCAAACGAACACGCAAATCACCGTGTTAAACCGGCCCGTAGAAGTTCTCAGCAAAGCGAGGTGAACAATAATGTCGAGGGATTGGGGTCACTCGAAACAAGCCCTTCTCTTAACTGCAGCCTTTCTCGCAGGCTCTGTGTTTACCCTGCTGGTGACACGTACACATCAAGTCCACGCCGACAGCAATCGCGTCTTTGAGCTTCGCATTTATCACGCTCTTCCGGGGAAATTGCCCGTGCTCGAGTCGCGCTTTCGCGATACGACTTCAAAACTGCTTGCGAAACACAATCTGAATATTGTCGGCTATTGGATGGCGCTGCAGGATCCTTCTCCGTATTGGAACGACACTTTCATTTTTATGGTGTCTCATTCGAGCAAGGAAGAAGCGCAAAAAAACTGGGCCGCGTTAGATGCTGACCCGGCGTTTCAAGAGCTTATAAAATCCGAACAGGCTTCTCCGACGGTCACAAAAGTGGAACGAACGTATATGCAGCCGACGGATTTTTCGCCAACGAATTAGTGGCGGTTTTTAACAAGATTCCGTCATCAGGACGGCGGAAGCAGAAGCAATCCCAAAAGGGAGGAGACACAATGAAAAAGCTGTCGAATATGCTCGGCCTTGCCGCCGCGCTGCTGTTCACCATAGGCCTGGCTTCCAACGCCAGCGCCAAGTCTAAGAGTTGGACGGGCTGGATCAGTGACAGCTCTTGTGGCGCGAAAGGCATGAGCGCCGACCACAAGGACTGTGCAGTGAAGTGCGTCAAGGAAAAGGGTGCCACATACGTTTTCGTCAACTCCAAGACGAAGAAAGTTTATCCGATTCAAAACCAGGACGCCGTCACCGATGCCGACCTGGGCAGCGAAGTCACGCTGACCGGCAGCCTCAACTCGGACGGTTCGATGAAGGCCGACTCAATCGCTCCGAAGGGGAGCATGTAGTTTTTTCTACCGAACACTTCAAAAATGGGCGCGAACGCACCTTCCATCTCGCGCCCTTTTTCTTTCACAAAGAGCCTAACGAGCGGGGATGCGGTCAGCGTCCATGAACGTACGCAGCACCTGAGGAATGGCGATGGAACCGTCCGCCTGCTGGTAGTTCTCCAGAATCGCGATCCACGTACGGCCGGTCGGAAGGCCCGAGCCGTTCAGCGTGTGTACGAACTCGCTCTTTCCAGTCTTGCCCTTGAAGCGGATGCCTGCGCGGCGCGCCTGAAACGCTTCACAATTGGAGCAGCTGGAAATCTCCATGAACTCATTTGCAGAGGGCAGCCAGACTTCGATGTCATAGGTCTTCGATGACGCGAATCCCATGTCGCCGGTGCAAAGTTGCATGACGCGGTAGTGCAGGCCTAGGCGCTGCAGCAAATCTTCGGCGTCGTGCACCATTTTCTCTAGCTCGTCATAGCTCGATTCCGGCCGCGTGAACTTGAACATTTCGACTTTTTGGAACTGGTGCTGGCGCTTGATGCCCCGAGTATCCTTCCCCGCTGCGCCTGCTTCCGACCGAAAACACGCGGTCCAAGCGCAGACGTTGATCGGCAGCGAATCTGCGTCCAGCGTTTCATCGCGATAAAGATTCGTCAATTCTGTTTCGGCGGTCGTCGTGAGCCACAAGTCCGTATTTTCCAGATGAAACATATCGCCGGCGAATTTCGGCAGCTTGCCGTCCGCCACCAGCGACGCGGTGTTTACGATAAATGGCGGCAGGATCTCCGTGTAGCCCTGCTCGCGCGTGTGGAACTCGAGGAAGAAATTCGCGAGCGCACGTTCCAGCCGCGCGCCCGCTCCGCGATAGAGCGCAAAACGCGTTCCGGCGATTTTCACAGCGCGTTCCAAATCCAGAATTCCCAGTGACTCGCCCAATTCCCAATGCGGCTTGGGCGCGAAATCGAATTTCGGCGGAGAACCCCACCGGCTGACTTCAACATTGTCCTCGGCCCCACTGCCGACGGGCACAGAGTTATGCGGAATATTCGGGACAGTCAGCATGAACGCGCGCAGTTTTTCCTCAAGCTCGGCGGCCGTCGCGTCGTCCCCCTTGATCTCCTCTCCGATCTGCTTCATACGCGCCATAAGCTGATTGAGAGCCGCACTTTCGAGTTCCTGTTCTTGTGTGCTGGGTGTGCGCCCGAGA
>DATFQU010000335.1:0-9101 GCA_035264005.1 Candidatus Acidiferrales bacterium | reverse complement strand
ACGAGACTTCGCGGAAGAACCACGTGCACATGAGAACGGGCGCGTACATGCTGGCAGTGGGACGCGTTGCGGATGCGACGTTGGTGCGAGGACTGTTTCCTTAATTTCTTTACGCTTGGCAAGACACGCGTCTTCGGTAGGGCTGACCAAAATTGTGAAGTACAACCTCCGTGCAGAAGTGTGAATCCATCCAGTTGTATTCCGGCCTACCTCATTCCCGAAAAGAGAAACGAAAATGAGAAACTTCCTGTTGGGGATGGTTTCGACGCTCGCTGTTATTGTCATTGCTGTGTGTTGCTACATTCGATTTGGATTCGCGGAGGTGCGAGGTGATTTGCCGGTGCTGGGTTTTGAAACGTCGCTGATGCACGCGGGAGTGCATGCGTCCATTCGACGAGAAGTGCCCGAAGTGCCAAACCCGGTAGCGCCGACAGACGAGAATCTGATCAAGGGCGGGAAGTATTATGAAGCAGTATGCGGGGGATGTCACGGAACTCCAGGCAGGCCTTTTGGCTCACACGGGATACCCTTAATTCCGGCGCCGCCGGAATTCCCGGTAGTGGGGACGGAACTGACCGAGGCCCAGATCTTCTGGGTCGCGAAGCACGGCATCCGGCGGTCAGGTATGTTTGCAAACGGCGCTTTTGCGAAGGACGAGAACCTGTGGGCCACGGCCGCATATATCAAGCACATGGGCACACTGTCTCAAGCAGTGAAGGATGGCATCGCCAAGCCGGCCAGCAGGCAGAACTGAGAAACACTGACAAGCAGTCTCATCGATTCAATGACCGAGCACGTGAAGGCTGGCGATCGTTTCCGCAAAGCGGTTCGTGAAATGGGTTAAGATTTTTCCTTCTTTTTTGGCGTGGTGTCTTTGGCGTCGGCTTCGACGATCACGTCGACCTCAGCGCCTTCCTTCAGTTTCACTTCTTTGCCCTTTTCGTCGACTAGGGTGTTTTCGATGCGGATCTCGCGATAGAGATGGTCGGCGCCCTCGACCGCGATCTGCGCTTTTTCTGGCTCATCGGGGACTATGGGCCTGATGATTTTTTCGACGATGCCGGGTCTGGTGGTACTGGGCTTTTCGGCCATCGACTTTCCTCCAAAACCACGGCTGAGGACGAAACATCCTAGCAGGGAATTGGAAGGCTTTCACAGCGGGGAAAGACCTGAGTTAGGGATACCGTGGTTTGAGCAGGAGGCGTGCAGGTTATAGTATGTAACCCGGAATCGCCAATGGGCTCAGTCTCCTCGACAAAAACGAAAAAGATGGCGAAAGCAACTTCCACCGAGAAGAAAGATGCGGTGACGATGGCGGAGGTATTCGGGCCAGGCGGGATGCTGGCGCAGTGCCATCCGGGATACGAATTTCGCGCGGCGCAACTGGAAATGGCGGAGATGGTGGATGAGGCGTTTGCGCGGCGTCAGCACGCCATGATCGAGGCAGGCACGGGAACGGGGAAGACGCTGGCGTACCTGGTGCCGGCGATACGCAGCGGGCGGCGCGTGGTGATTTCGACGGCGACGAAGTCCCTGCAGGAGCAGCTTTTTGAGAAGGACATCCCGTTTCTGCGGAAGCATTTTGCTCCGGAGCTGAAAGTGGCGCTGATGAAGGGGCGGAACAATTTTGTGTGCCGCGAGAAAGTTCACTTGATGGAAGGGCAGCCGGTGCTGCGCGGGATGGATGAGATTGATTGGTTCGCACAGATTCGCGACTGGGAAAAGCTGACGGAGACGGGCGATCGGGCGGAGCTGAATTTTCTCCCGGACGACGCGGAATTGTGGAACCGGATTGATGCGCGAAAAGAGACGTGTACGGGACAGAAGTGTCCGCAGTTCCAGCAGTGTTTTTTGACGGCAATGCGGCAGCGGGCGCAGGAAGCAGACGTGATTATCGTGAATCATCATTTGTTTTTCGCGGACCTGGCACTGCGGCAGGATGACTTCGGGTCGATCTTGCCGGAGTATGCGGCAGTGATTTTCGATGAAGCACATGAGATCGAGGATGTGGCGAGCGATTATTTTGGACGCGCGGTTTCAAGTTATCAGTTTGATGAACTGGCGCGAGACGGAGAGCAAATCCTGCGGATGCTGAACTTGGGTTCGGCAGCGACCCGCCGGCCGCTGACGCAGATTCGCGAGCGGGCGCATACGTTTTTCGAGGGATTCGCGCAGCGCGAAGGAAGGTTTTCGTTTGAGCATCAGGAGCGAGTGGGATTTTTGGAGAGAAACCGCGAGGCGTATGAAGGATTGCTGACGGCGCTGAAGCGGCTGGAGACGGAACTCGCGGGACTGAGTTCGAAGCCGGAAGAAGTGATGAATCTGGCGCGACGTGCGGCGGAGTTGCGGCGTGAGCTGGCGTTTTTGCTGGAGAGCGAAGAGAAGGGATATGTGTATTGGTTCGAGCGGCGCGGGAAGGGGACTTTTCTGGTGGCGACGCCGATTGACGTCAGCGAGATCATGCGCGAGAGGCTTTTCGAGCAGTTCGACACGATCGTACTGACGTCTGCAACGCTCGCGGTGGGCGGACGGTTCGATTATGCGAAGCGGCGGCTGGGAATTTCCGCAGCACAAGAAAAAGTGCTGCCACAGGAGTTCGATTATCCGAGCCAGGCTTTGCTGTACATTCCGAAAACGCTACCGGACGTGAGGGACGCGCGGTTTGCAGGAAAAGCGGCGGAAGAAATTGCGGCGATATTGAAGATGACGCTCGGACGGGCCTTTTGCCTGTTCACAAGCTATGCGCAGATGCGGGAGATTCATGAGCGGTTGACGGGCACGGTGCCGTTTCCGCTGCTGCTGCAAGGCACGGCACCGAGATCGGCGTTGCTGGACAGATTTCGTGCAACGCCGGGAGCGGTGCTGCTCGCGACGGCGAGCTTCTGGCAAGGAGTGGATGTGCCGGGTTCGCAGCTTTCGTGCGTGATCGTGGATAAGCTGCCGTTTGCCGTGCCCTCGGACCCGATTGTGGCGGCGCGAGTGCGTGCGCTCGCGGATGATGGGCAGAATGCATTTGCGGAATATCAGGTGCCGAAAGCGGTGCTTACGCTGAAACAGGGGTTTGGAAGGCTGATCCGGTCGAGAACGGATCGCGGAGTTCTGGCGATCTTAGATAACCGGATTGCGCGGATGCAGTATGGTAGAATTTTTATGGAATCACTGCCTGGATACGCCCTGACGCATGATCTCGCCGAAGTAGAGCGCTTTGCAGAGCAACTTTAGGTTCGCGGCGCGGATTTGCGCGTGGCGGGTTGCGGGAATGGCCGAGAGACGAGCTGAAGAATGTTCGAAATTAGCGTGGACGAGACATTCGCTGCAGGGCATTACCTGCGCGGGTACAAAGGGAAATGCGAGAACCAGCACGGGCATAACTATCGGGTTCGCGTGACGATGGAAGGGCGCGAACTCGACTCGACTGGGCTGCTCTACGACTTTGTGCATTTGAAACAGGTGATTCAGTCGGTGATCCGGTCGCTCGACCACCAAAATTTGAATGATTGCGCGCCGTTCGACAAAGTGAATCCGTCTGCGGAGAACATAGCGAAGTACATTTATGACGAGACGGCCAAGCAGATGCGGAAATCGGAAAACGGGGCCGTGATTTCGGGAATTACGGTTTGGGAGACGGACACGAGCGCGGCGACTTTTCGGCCATGAGCGACGGGTATCAAGGATGAATCGAGCGTTTTACATCATCGCGGCGCCGGCGTTTATCGTGTCGTTTCTGTGGATGTACTACGCGTGGGGATTGAAGGTAGCGATCCCAGTGGTTGGCGGGGAACTGGCAGCGGCAATTGGCGGCGTGATTTACCTGCGGCGGAAGGCCGGGCAATCCCATTCCGCGAGGCAAGCGGCGAACCGCTAATTCCTTCAGGGCGGCGACGAATGTTTATCACGGAAATATTCAAATCGATACAAGGAGAGAGCACATACGCGGGATTGCCGTGCGTGTTTGTGCGGCTGACCGGCTGCAATTTGCGGTGTACGTGGTGCGACACGGCATATGCATTTCATGGGGGGACGCGGTACAGCGTGCCAGATGTGATGACGCGGGTCGCGGAGTTGTACGGGTGCAGAGCCGGAAAGGGATCGAGATTGATTGAGATCACCGGTGGCGAGCCGCTGCTCCAGCCGGAAACACCCGAACTCGCTCGGCGATTGCTGGATGAAGGCTACACGGTGCTGATTGAGACCAGCGGTGAGCGGGACGTAAGCGTGCTGCCGCGCGAAGTGGTGAAAATTGTGGACGTGAAGTGCCCGGATTCGGGAGAGAGTGGCAAGTTCAGTTTTGCGAATTTGGATGCGATGGACCGGAAGGATGAAATCAAGTTCGTGATTGCGAGCCGACGCGACTATGAGTTTGCGCGAGAATTCGCAGCTGAGCATCGATTGACGGAACGCATGCACGAAGTGCTGTTCTCGCCGGTCTTCGCGGACCCGGAAGGCAAATGGCCGGGGATGGATGCACGGGCGCTGGCGGAGTGGATTCTAGCGGACGGATTGCGTGTGCGCCTGGGACTGCAGATACATAAGTTCATCTGGGATCCGGCAATGCATGGAGTATAGGTGTTTGCGAAGTGAGCGCAGAGGAGAATGAGCGCGAAAGAAAAAGCGGTGGTGCTGTTGAGCGGAGGGATGGATTCGTGCGTGACGACGGCGATCGCGGATGAAACACATGCGCTTGCGTTGCTACACGCAAGTTACGGGCAACGGACGGAGATGCGCGAGCGACAGGCGTTCGACGAAGTTGCGGACTTCTACGGCGTCAAAGACAAACTGGTGGTGAGGCTCGACGCGCTGCGGGAAATTGGCGGTTCGGCGTTGACAGATGAGCGCATTGCGGTGCCTGAGAATTTCCACGCGAGCGCGAGTGAAATCCCAGTGACGTACGTGCCGTTTCGCAACGCGCACTTTTTATCTGTGGCGGTGAGCTGGGCAGAAGTGATTGGGGCGACGGCAATCTTCGTCGGAGCGGTGGCAGAAGACAGTTCGGGATATCCGGATTGCCGGGCGGAATACTACCGCGTTTTCAACGAACTAGTGCGCGAGGGGACGCGACCGGAGACACACATTGAAATCCGCACGCCAGTGATTCACATGCGAAAAAGCGAAATCATCCGTCGAGGAATGGAATTAAAAGCGCCGCTAGGACGCACATGGTCGTGTTATCAAGCAGAAGAGGAGGCGTGCGGAGTGTGCGATAGTTGCCGACTGCGGCTGCGGGCGTTTGCGGAGGCGGGATATGCGGATCCTATCGCCTACCGGGCGCAAGTTGCGCGATAATAGAGTTGGGCATCCCAAGGTAGGAGGCGTTCTTATGAAAACATTACTTTCGAGGGTCGGGGTTGTGGCGCTGCTGTTGGCTGCGATTTGCTCACTGGCACCGAGGGCGTCGGCGCAGATGACGCGGCTTTCCGGCAAGGTTTTGGATCTTCAGGGTAATCCGTATCCCGGCGTGGTGATCACCATAACCAACAAGGACAACGGAACGAAGTACACGATAACGACAGACAAGGACGGGAAGTTTGTGCAGAACGGATTGCCGACCGGGACCTATGACGTCAATTTCAAAAAGGACAACATCGACTATACGAATACGGTGAAGATTGACGGAAGCATGTCGGCTACCGGCGCAGTTATGGACATGAATTTCAAGGACATCGCGGCGAAGTCGGGTTATAACGCGGAGGCGGCAAAGAAGGCGGAGGAAGCGAAACAAAAGTTTGCCGCGATGAAAGGACACTTCGACAATGGCGTGAAAGCGATGAATGACGCCAGCACTACAAAACAGCAATTGGGCACGGCGCCCGCCGATCAAAAGGCCACTTTACAGGCAACCTTGAACACAGACTATCAGACGGCGGTCACTGAATTCGAGCAGGCCAAACAAGGCGCGCCTGAGAACGACAAGAACTTGCCGATTATCCTGGGGAACCTGGGTGCGGCGTACGAAGGCGTAGGAAAGTACGATCAAGCAGTTGACGCGACTCAACAGGCCATCGCGATCAAGCCGTCAGCGGGATTGTATATGCAGTTGGGCACAGATCTGGCACACGCTGGCAAAATACCGGATGCGACGGCCGCATGCGACAAAGCTGCCACGATCGATCCAACAAACAAGAGCGTCGGAGTTAGTTGCTACAGGAATATCGGGATCGTTTTGACGAACGCAGGAAAAATGAACGACGCGGTCGCTCCGCTACAAAAGGCAACCCAACTGGATCCAAGTGACGCCGACGCCTGGTACATGCTCGGAAACGCGCTCGTGGCGGGCATCGACACCAAAACGGAAGGCGGCAAGCAGGTCTATGTGGTCCCGCCGGGCACTGAAGAAGCGTACAAGAAGTATCTGGAGCTGCAGCCGAGCGGGCCGCACGCGGCAGAAGCGAAGGAGTCGCTGGCGACGGTGCAGCAAATGAACGGAGAGAAGGCGACGACAACGGTCAAGAATAAAAAGCCTGGAATGCTCTGAGATCTGCGCGGCGCTCATTGCGATGGGCGCCGCTTTTTCTTGTCAAAGAAATCTTCCTGCAACAAAAACGCAAAAATGAAATGAGAGAGTGACCGCTCGACCGCGCGGCTTGAGAATGCTATGCTGCTGCGCACTGCAGACACGATCAACAGGGGGATGAATTGGCACAAGCAGCTTCCGCATACTTGGGAGAGCAGCGGCGTCGGAGCACGCGTCTCGAGCAGCCTTCGCCGGTCATCATTCGAGGCGTGGATTTGCTCGGGCAGCCATTTGAGGAACGGACGGCGGCGCAGAATCTGAGTTTCCACGGTTGCCGGTACGCTTCGAAACACCACCTGCCGAAGAATACGTGGATTACGCTCGAAGTGCCTTCGGGCGGCTCCCGCGGCGATGCGGCTTGTGTTCGCGCGCGCGTGGCGTGGATTCAGAGACCTCAAACGCTCAGGGATTTGTTTCAAGTCGGCGTGGAATTGGAGAAGGGCAAGAACGTGTGGGGCGTGACGCCGCCAAGTGACTGGAATATTGGATCCGTATTGACGATGACTGCTTCGTTCACGCCGCCGCGAGAGGGTGAGGAAGCCTCCTTGGAGAGAGCGGAACGAGACACTTCGCTAGAGGTCTACTTGCAAATGGCGTTGGCGCACGCAAACCGTGATTTCACCGCCGTGGTAGAGGAAGAAGCGAATGTTGTGTCGGAGAACAACCCACTGATTGAAGAGCTGCGGCGGGAATTTGTGTTTGAGTCGCAGCGGACGATCGCCAAAGCGTGCGAGGTTGCGGGAGAAATAGCGGAGCAGAAGCTAACTGAGTTGCGCGGCGACATCGAGCGCAAACAAGAGGCGAGTGCGGAAGCCTTCCAGAAGAAATGGATGGAAGCGTTTGTCCAGGGCAAGGTGGACGCGAAGGCAGAGATTCTGTCCGCGCTGACTGAAAGCGTATCGGCGCAACTTGCGAGTTTTCAAGACCAGGTGCACGATGCGCTGGCGAAGGAGTGGGCGGAAAAACTGAGTCATTCAAACGTGGACGCCCAGGAGTGGCAATCAGAAGTGCAGGCTCTGCGCGGAGAAATACGCGCAGCCGCAGAAGTGAATGGCAAGCATAGCGAAGAGCGATTGGATGAGAAGCTGAGAGACATTCGGAGCGATTTGGAAGCTTCGCAGGTGGCAAGCCTAGCAGTGGTCACCGCGGAGAGTCTGGAATCAGTGAAGGCCCGGTTACTCTCGGAGACCGACACAGCGCGCGCACAATGGAGTGAATTGCTGGAGTCGTCGCTGGATAGCGCAGCGCAGCGTTTCAACGAGCGGCTGACAAGTACGTCCCAGGAATTGCTGCATCGCACGCAGCAGAAACTGGCGGAGCGCGTCAGCGAACTGCAGAACGAATCAGGGTCGGCCGTGGAGACCAGTCGGGTGGCATTGAGTGAACTGAAGGGCAAGCTGGAAGCGGAAGTGTCGCGAGCGAAAGCGGCGCTTGGAGAGATCGAGCAAACCGCGGGGCGATTCTCGGAGTATTCGCGCCAACTGGAGGCTGCGAGCCAGGATGGCTTGAACGAATTGCGGCAGAGGCTGGAATCGAACGTTGTGCGGCAAAGTGCGGAGCTGGACAGGCATGCGGTAGAACTCGAAGAACAGTTCACCAGCCGCGCCGGAGAACTGCTGGAACGCATGAGCCGCGAAACCGTCGAGCGAAGTGCGCAGGAGATTGGCGCGCATACGGCGGCGGGACTCGAACGGGCCAATCGGGCCGCGGAAGAACTTGCCGCGCGCGAGCAACAGGCTGAGGGGATTTTGCGGATTCACCGCGAGAGGTTGCGGCAGGTCTCCGAACAGGTGCAGAAAGAAGGTGCCGCATACCTGACGTCGGAACTGGCAACTTTGCGGGAAGATTTGGAAAGCGTGCGCGGACAGATGCTGACACAGTGGAAAACAGAATTTGAGGCGAATGGAGTGCGCGCAACTGAAAACGCATCGGCGGCCCTGGCGAAGGAAACAGCGAGACAGCTGGTTGAAGCAGATGCGCAGCTGTTAGTCCAGGCGCAGCAGGCCATCGATTCGGCGCAGGAGCGGATGCACAAGGGAGTCCACGTTATTGCAGGGAAATTCCGCAGCGAACTTGACGAGATTGAGGCGGGCCAACTCGGCGTCGCGCGAGAGAAACTCGAAGCGGCGGCTCTAGAGCACCTCGATTCCACGAAAAACGAATTTACGCGCGCGGCGGAAAGGGCGGCCTCGACGTTTGGCGAAGTCATAGCGGAAACGTCCGATGGTGCTCTGCGCAATTTTTCAGCGGCGAGTGAAGCGAGGGCAGAAGACGGGCGTGCGCGGCTGAGAGCTGGGGTGGAAAATGCGCTGCAAAAAGTCCAGAGCAGTGCGCAGACCTCCTTCGAGCATTTTCAGGAGCAACTCGCGACTAAGTCCGACCAGGCGTTGAAGCGCGTGAGCGATGTGCTGGACTATCAGTTTGAAGTGGTCTTGGAAAAGCTGCGGATGCAGGGCGAGGCACAGCTTGCTGATTGGTCGGAGAAACTGACGCTGGCGAACGAGCAGGCCTTGGAAAAGCACGATGAGCGACTGCGTTTGGCAAGCCATTCGCGGATGGAAGCAACCCTGGAGCAATTGGACGGAAGAAG
>DATFQU010000334.1:0-3799 GCA_035264005.1 Candidatus Acidiferrales bacterium | reverse complement strand
GGCTGCATTTTGGTGATTGCCGTTTCGTACGTGCTGGTGAATCTGATGACGGATCTGGTGTACGCGTTTGCAGATCCGCGGGTGCGGCTGCAATGAAGGCGCTGCGCGAATTCTTGCGCCACAGCGCGCCGGGCGCGATTGGATTTGCGCTGTGCGTGCTGCTGATTGTGCTGGCGGTGGGCGCACCATGGCTCGCTCCGTACAATGCGAACGCGCAGAATTTGCCGCAGCGCCTCGAAGCGCCAAGCGCGACGCACTGGATGGGCACGGACGAGCTGGGGCGCGACGTGCTGTCGCGCGTGATTTACGGCGCGCGCGTGTCGATGTCTGTCAGCGTGTCGGTGGTGTTCGGCGCGGGAATCATTGGATTGCTGCTCGGTTCGCTCGCGGGATATTTCGGCGGATGGTTCGACGGCATCGTGAACATTGTGCTGATCAACGCGTTCCTTTCGTTCCCGGGGATTTTGCTGGCGATTGCGTTTGCGGCGTTTCTCGGGCCCGGGCTCGGCAACGTGATTATCGCGCTGACGATTACCGGCTGGGCGGGCTACGCGCGGCTGGCGCGCGCGCAGGTGCTGCAGGCGAAGGAAATGGATTACGTCGCGGCGGCGCGTTCGCTGGGCGCGTCGCACTGGCGGATTTTGTGGCGGCATTTGCTGCCGAATATTATTCAGCCGGTGCTGGTGCAAGGGACGATTGCGCTGGCGGGCGCGATTCTGGCCGAGTCGACGCTGAGTTTTTTGGGCTTGGGCGTGCTGGCGCCGATGTCGAGCTGGGGCGCGATGCTCAACGACTCGCGCGGCCATTTGTTCGATGCGCCGCACATGGTGATTTTTCCGGCGCTGGCGGTGGCGTGCGCGGTGCTGGCGTTCAATATGCTGGGCGACGCGCTGCGCGACTGGATGGATCCGCGGACGCGCGCATATTTGATTGTTACGGACTTGGCGCGGTAGAAAGATATTTCGGAGAACATTCCGTGGCGACACGATTCACGAAAATAGCGGCGATTCTGTTTCCAATTGTCTGGGTTAGCTGCGCCTCAGGGCAGGTCAGCAAGCCCACAAAAGTGAAGCCGACGTCAGAGTTGAGATCGTTAGTTCCCAAAGGCAACATTCTCAGAGGTGCTTGGCATACCAACCTGACGCCATCCGGTGAAACGATCTTCTTGTATGACGACGGTGAAGAGGTTCTTCAGCAGGCTTGCCTCGCAATCTTGCGAGGCGGTCGAGAATCCAGTCTCGTTGACGCGACGTACGTTCAGGATTTCGTCCTGGTGTCACTCGACAACAGCAAGAAGGGGCTGGCCGTTGTCTCGAGTAACGGAGAGGATGGTGCGGACGCTGAGTTTGTCATCTTCGTCTTTTCCAATGGTTTGTATAAGCGAGTGTTTTCCGGAAAGACGATGGAGGGCCAGATGAAGATTGTTTCGACAAATCCGCTCAGTTTCACACTATCAGACGCAGCGGAAGAATTGGATTCTAAGGACAATTCCTGCGTGTGGTGTCCTCATCGGTTCAGGATCAAAAGTTATGTGTGGAATGGCGAGACGTTCAAACTCACAAAACAAGTGCTGACCAAAGAATTCATCAGACCTGCGGATCCGGGCAGTGCGTTCATATTGCCGCGCCCGACTCCAACAGCAAACAAGCACTAAGCTTTACGCGAATTCGACGGAGACTTCGGCGGCACGCTTGATTGGATCGTAACGACCTGCTCGATGGATTTGTCCACAAACTGTTCACTTTGCGCCCACAACCAGGCACTGGGAATGGTGGGAGTCGCCGTGTATGATCGATTGCATGCCTATGGAATCGGAAGCTACAGAATTTGCGCGCGAATGGGTCGCCGCGTGGAACTCACGCGACCTGGACGCCATCCTGTCTCATTACGACGAGAATGTTGTCCTGACATCTCCCGCCGCGGCAAAAATCCTGGGCGATCCATCCGGAACTGTGCGAGGGAATGCTGCGTTGCGCAACTACTTCCAGCGCGGGCTCGAAGCCTATCCAAACTTGCACTTTGAACTCCTCGATGTGATGATCGGCCTCTCAAGCGTCGTCCTCTGCTACAAGAATCAAAAAGGCACAAAGACAGCCGAGTTCATGGAGTTCGGCGAGAACGAAAAAGTCATTCGAGTGGTCGCAAATTACAGCATCTAAGTCCGACACCCCTCAAGCTTGCCTGCTGGGCGACGCGCTGCGGGACTGGATGGATCCGCGCACGCGGGCGTATTTGATTGTCACGGATTTGGCGCGGTAAATGAGCGTAGCAAAAACGAAGGGCTTACGACACCCAAACCATGCTCTGCTTCACAATGATCCAGGAACTATTCTTCTTACGCAGCAGCACGAAATAACCGGCACCACCTTCGTAGTCTGTCGTATTCCCAAAATAAACGAGCGCTTCGCTTCTGTTTGAATTAAATCCGGCGTGCGACAAGTTGAGAATACCTTGCGCTCCCGGATATGCCTTGTAAAAATTCGTCCATCCGTATCGGGCGACGCTGAAAAAATCATCTATCTCCTCGCGAGTGAGGAACACAGAAGGAACCTTAATGTCGAGAGGGTGCTTGAATTGATCGGGCCGTGTGGCCTTAACCGCGAAATCAGCTATGGTATCAGCTCGGGCTTCTGGAATTCGCTTTTGTATGTCTCGCTCGAATCGTTGCTGACGATCGATTATCGGAGCGGCTAGAACCCCAGGCACCGTACGATCTTTCTCTATGACTATCCTCCTTACTCCCTTCTGGTTGAATTGGGTTTCGACGATCACGCTGTAAATGCTGGATTCATCGGCGTCTGGCTTGGGATTCGCGGATTCTTGTCGACCTGGTACGGGAGATGAAAGGCACGACCGCAAGCACAGAAGGGTCAGGGTAATTCCGAAAGTGAGCGTACGCATAGTCTGGCTCATGCGAATTATACGCTGGTTGCGTCGTAAACTAGGGAGCTACGCGAATTCGACGGAGACTTCGGCGCCGCGACTCGCACCGACGGCTTTGGCGGCGCTGCCGCGATTCACGGCTACCTCGAAAAATCCGCTGGAGCCGAGGATCAGGATGGGTTCGTTGGGAGCGCCGTTGCCGAAGGTTTGCACGAACTTCGAAATTTCCGTGTTCCCGACACGCATTTTGAAATTCGAGCCGGCGAGAACCTGCGGCAGATCTTCCTCTCTGAAATTCGTGAGCAAATTCCCGAAATTGTCGGCGCGCAGAACGACGCCTTTCACGCCATTGCCTGCGGCCTTTGGTTTCGGGAGGTTGAAGCGGACGAAATCGGTGATTTCCTCGCCGAAAGAGTTGCTCTGGCCGTTTTTCGAGAGCCACGCCGCGACGGGAGAAAAAATATCGCGGCCATGAAAAGTGTTGCTGACGGGCTGCAGAAAATAATGTTCGGCGGTGATGTGGCGAACGGCGATTGATTCTTCGTTCTGATAGACCATCGAGAGGACTCCGTTATCGGGCGCGACGAAATAGTGCTGGCCGGCGGTGACGAGCAGCGGGCGGCGTTCGGTGCCGACTCCAGGATCGACGACGACGACGTGGACGGTGCGCGGCGGAAAAAATTTGTATGCGGTCCCGATGGCGAGCGCGCCGTCGAGCAGGTCGTAGGGAATGATTTTATGCGTGATGTCGATGACTGTGGCCTCGGGCTGAATACTGAGAATTACGCCTTTCATGGAGCCGACCAAGGAATCGGCGGTGCCGAAGTCCGTGGTGAGAGTGATGACCGGTCGCGACAAGATTTTCTCCCGTGAGGCGCGCGAGGCGCCCGTGACAACGAAAGTCCAAGAAGGTCTA
>DATFQU010000333.1:0-8508 GCA_035264005.1 Candidatus Acidiferrales bacterium | reverse complement strand
GCAAACATCGTGCCGGTATGCAGCAGCACCAGCAGCAGCGCATTGTTCGGCGTGGACATGTTTTCGTGCATGAGTTCAGCCGCCACGATCACATGAGCGGAGCTCGACACCGGCAGCAGTTCCGCGAGCCCCTGCACAATCGCAAGCACAATCACATGCCAGAGAGTCATCGTTCCTCAGTTCTCCGCTGAAGCGGAACCGCCAAGAGATTTCGACATCGAGAAGGCGTCCACTCCATCCGCGTAGTAGTGTGTCAGCCGACGGTGGCTACGATAGCCATGCTTTTTCCAGAAGGCAATTGCCGCTTCATTGTTCGTTGCCGTTTCCAGCCATACGTCCGTCACTCCCCGTTTGGCCATCGTTAATTCAACGCGCTCGAGCAGCGCTGTTCCCACGCCCGCTCGGCGATACGTCTCCAGCACATCAATCGTCACGATGTGCCCATGCGCATTCCGACTAACGCTCACAACGAAACCAGCAATTCTTAGGCGCGCGGCCGGACCCGCGCTCTGCGTTCGTATCTCCGCCACTACACATTCCGCTCCGCGCATCCCCAAATACCATCGCAGTTCCTCGCGCGTGTACGCGATCGCCGGCGAGTAGCAGACTTGATCGATCGCATAAAGCGCCTCGAAATCTGCTTCGCGCGCCTCCCGCAGCGCAGGCGCTGGCAGGGAAGAGAAGTGGCGTACCATCATTTTCCAAGCTTCTTTCTCTTGCGTTTCTGTTCGGCCACGTAGCGGGAAAACGCTCCAAGCGCGTCCTCCCACATTCGGTCAATATAGGCGCGCAGTTCAAGCAGCGCCTCCGGGTTCAAATTGAAATAGTGGCGCGTACCTTCGCGCCGTTCCGTCACCAGCCGCGCCTGCCGCAAAACCTTCAAATGCTGTGAAACCGCTGGCCTTGTAACCGGCAGCCCCTCGGCGAGCTCGCCCACGGTCATGGGCCGCTTCCGCAGCCGTTCCAGCATGGCCTGCCGCGTCGGGTCCGCAATCGCAGTCAGTTCCTTAGCACCGTAAGCCATAACTAACTGTAAGTATGTACTTACAGTTATGTCAAGGGGAAATCACGGCTAGATGAATGGATCATTGAAGAAAAGGGCCTACACTTCGAGGATGACCGGCAGAATCATGGGCCGCTTCGAGGTCTTCTTGTTGAGAAACCGCTTCAAATCCACGCGGATCTTTTCTTTGATGACGCTCCAGTCCGTCTTCTCTTCCGAATTGGACTGCTCCATCGTCTTCAGCACCACCTCGCGCGCCAGCGCGAGCAACTGCTGTCCATCGTCCGCAGGAAGAAATCCGCGCGTTACGATCTCCGGCGAAGTCTCCATCCGCCCACTATGTTTGTTGATCGCGATAATTGGCACCACTACGCCGTCTTCCGCCAAGTGTCGCCGGTCGCGGATTACCACGTCTTCAATCTCTTCAAGCGATCCCGAATCCACGCATACGCGCCCGACTTGCACCGGTTCGCGCCGAAACGCGCCGTCGGGCGTGAACTCAATCGGCTGACCAGATTCCACCATCAGGATCTCGCCCGAAACCGACCCGACCTGATGCGCCAACGCCGCATGCTGGAAAAGTTGCCGGTATTCTCCGTGTATCGGCACAAAATATTTTGGCCGCACTAGATTCAGCAGAAGCTTCATCTCCTCCTGGCTTGCGTGCCCCGACACGTGAATGGGCGCTGACCGCCCGCTTTCGTAATAAACAAGTACGCGGCGCCGAAAAAGATGGTCAATCATCCGCGAAATGGCTTTTTCGTTTCCGGGAATGATTCGCGCCGACAAAATCACCGTGTCATTTTCTTGCAGCTCAAGCAGCCGGTGATTGTCTACCGCAATGCGCGACAGCGCCGACATCGGCTCTGCCTGGCTTCCCGACGCAAGCACGACAATCTTTCGAGGGTCGAAAGACTTAATGTCCTGCGGCCGCACCACCGATCCATCCGGAATGCGCAAGTGGCCAATCGAGTGCGCAATCTCGACGTTGTCGCTCATGCTGCGCCCGATGAACCCGATTTTTCGTCCTTGCGCCGTCGCAACGTCGATGATCTGTTGAATGCGGTACACCGAACTTGAAAAGCACGAAATCACCACGCGCTTCGGCGCTCCGCGGAATAGTTCTTCCAGACGCGGTCTTACCGCTCGTTCAGAGAGCGTGTAACCAGGCCGTTCCGCATTCGTCGAGTCGGCAAAAAGGGCCAGTACGCCTTCCTGCCCGTAGCGCGCGAACCGATGCAAATCGAACGCTTGCCCATCCACCGGTGTCGGATCCACTTTGAAGTCGCCCGTGTGAATCACGATGCCCAGCGGTGTCCGAATCGCGAGTGCAACACAGTCAATCGTGCTGTGCGTCACGTGCACAAATTCCACTTCAAACGGTCCCAGCGTCACCGTCATGCCAGGAGCGATCTCGCGCAGGTCCGCATTTTCGAGCAGGCCGTGCTCTTCCAGTTTCTTTCGTACCAACGCCAGCGTGAAGCGAGTTCCGTAAACAGGACACTTCAAATCCGGCAGCAGATACGGCACCGCGCCGATGTGGTCTTCATGCGCATGCGTCAAGAGCAGCGCGCGCACGCCGCGGTTCTGCTTCAAATACGTTATGTCGGGGATTACGATGTCGACGCCGAGCAGTTCCGTCTCCGGAAACATCAAGCCCGCGTCGATTGCGAGAACGTCCTCGCCATAGCGGAGGGCCATCATGTTCATTCCGAATTCGCCCAGCCCGCCCAGCGGGACCATCCACAAAGAAGGTTTACTCAATTGTTTTGTTTCGACTCACTTTCTGCGATTTCTGCGTTTATCGTACCACAGGGCGTGATCTTGGAGACTTTCGACCGAGAGCCTTCAGGCAGCACAACAATCGTTATTCAAATCGGAGCGCTTCAATCGGGTCCAGCCGCGCCGCTTTCTGTGCTGGATAAAAACCAAAGAAGAGGCCAACAAATAGCGCAAATGCCGCGGCAATCACGATCGACGACGCCGGAATCTGCATCGACCACGCCAGCGTGCTCGCTAGCAAGCGCGACGCAAATATTCCAAAGAAAACTCCGCAAACGCCACCCAGCAAGCTCACGATTGTCGCTTCCGTCAAAAATTGCAGCTGAATATCGTGCTCTGTCGCTCCTACGGCCATGCGCACGCCAATCTCCCTGGTGCGTTCCGTCACCGAGACGAGCATGATGTTCATGATTCCGATTCCGCCAACCAGCAACGACACCGACGCGATGCACGCCAGCATCAGCGTGAAAGTCTTGCTCGCGTCTTCCTGTGCCTCCAGAAACTGAGTCGGCGTTCGAATATTGAAATCATCGCCTTCTGACGGCCTCAAATGATGTCGCTGCCGCAAGAGTCTTTCCGCCAAATCATCCGCGGGCCCGATGGACTCAGAGGTTGTCGCCGAGCAAAAAATGTCGTCCAGCCAATAGTTGCCAAATATTTTTCGTTGCGCTGTGGAGATGGGCATCGAGGCAGTATCGTCCTGGTCCCAGCCATACGGCGTCATTCCTTTTTCTTGGAGCACGCCGATCACTTTGAACGGCAATCCGTTCATGCGCACCGTCGTTCCAATCGGATCTTCGTTCGGCCTATAGATGTTATTCACTACCGTTTGGCCCAGCAGTACGACCTGCGCTGAAGTAGCGACGTCATTTTCAGAAAAGTTGATTCCTTGCGAGACCGGCCAGTTCTTGATCTGCAGAAAATTCACGCCCGTGCCCCGCATGTGCGTATACCAGTTCTCGTTCTGGTAAATAATCTGCACGTGCCCGTCCGTGTTCGGCGAACACTGCTTCAGCATCGGGATTTCTTTAGGCAGGGCGTCCGCATCTCCATCTGTCAGCGACTTCGTATTATCGTTACCCGTGCGCACTCCGTTCACGTTGCGCCCGCCTGCCTCCACCCACACCAGATTGTCGCCCAAGTTCGCAATCTGCTCGCGAATCTGTGCCGAACTTCCTTCGCCGATCGCCACCGTGCAAATCACCGCAGCAATCCCGATCGTGATGCCCAGCATCGTTAGCGCGGTACGCATCTTATTGCGCGCAAGCACGCGCAGGGTCATTCGCGCTAAATCGCCAAACGCTGTGCTGTGGTTGTCTTGGAGTTCAGGAGCCAATGTTCAGTTCTCTCAATTCTTAGACGTATCGCTCGGCCCTTAGGTTTTATGAACTTTGCGTGCGTTCCCAAAAACTTGTCCGCCGCAGAAACGCTCTAACTCAGTGATCGTGGTGTCCGGCGAACAACCGCGCAATCGCCACCAATACCACGGCGCCTACAAATGCCGCCGCTAGGCTGCCAATTACTCCGCCACCCGCTCGAATCCCTAGCTTGGTAAAGATCCATCCGCCGACAATCGCGCCGATCAACCCCAAAATGATGTCCGCCAGACATCCGAACCCTCGCCCGCGCCCAACGACCCCAGCGAGCCATCCCGCAATCAGCCCGATGATGATCCATCCCAACAATCCATGGCTGTAATAGAAAAATTCCATTCCGCCTCCTCCGCCTTACACCTCAAATCCCCGCCTATAAATTTTCTCTGTATTCGCATCGCAGAGCCTGCCCTCTGCGCTCAGCCCATGCAGAACACGTAACCCAATAGCTTGTACACAAGTTTCGCAGCCAGAAAATCGGACGCGTGGTCGCCGTGTTGCGGCAACAACTCGACCACGTCCGCAGCAACAATCTTCCGTGCCTTCGCTACTTCGCGAATCAGTGTCGTCGCTTGATACCAATCGAGCCCGCCCGGCTCCGGCGTGCCCGTCGCTGGCATGTACGCTGGATCGAATCCGTCCAGGTCCACGGTCAGATAAACGTGCTGCGAAAGATCCGCAATCACGCGCGGGATCCACTTGTCCAGCGGCGCGCGCGCAATCTCCCGCGCCCAGTAAACCTTCGTTTTCAGTCGCGGAATCGCTTCCGACTCCTCAATTGACAGCGACCGAATCGCAACTTGCACCGCAGGGCACATCTCCACCACGCGCCGCATCGCCGAAGCATGACTTGCCGGATTGCCTTGATACGCTTCGCGCAAATCCGCGTGCGCATCGATCTGCAGCACAGTCAAATCCGGAAATTTCTTCACCGCCGCCGATACCAGCGGAGGCGTCAGCGAATGCTCCCCGCCCAATGCCACCGGGAATTTCCCGTCGGAAAGTAGCGCCAGTTCTGTTGTATGAATGTCCGCCAGCACTTTTTCCAGCGTTCCTTCTGCCGTATCGATTGGCGGCAGCGTCGCTATTCCGATTTTCGAGAACGTTTCCACGCCCAGCTCTTCGTCCCACGTCTCCATGTTGCGGCTCGCTGCGATGATTGCGGCCGGTCCATTTCTTGTGCCGTGCTCGTAAGTCGTTGTCCGCTCCAGCGGAATCGGAAAAATCACCGCGCGTGAATTTTCGTAGCGCGAATTTTCTTCGGGGAGTCCTCCAAAATTTTCCGGTATCGCGGCTGTGTAAGCTTTCAAGAACACCGTGAACTGTCCCTCGCTGTGATTTTTTTTCTTTCTTCTTTTCTCGCTCTGTACTATTTATAGCCCACAGAAATGCTTCGGAGGTGATACATTACCTGTGGGGATACTGAATGGCAAAGAAAAAGGGACTGACCGGAAGGGTTTTGCACGATCCCATTGAGGATCGGCTGACTCCCATCTATCCGCTCGATCTCTCCAAGGCGCGCACTGTCGACGAACTTGTTCGCGCGATGGGCCAGACAGCTTTCACTGGCCGCCAGGTCGGTGACGCCGCCGATGTGCTCGAAGCTATGGCGCGCGACAAAGATTGTTTTGTCGTCCTCACTCTCTCCGGCGCGATGACTGTCGCGAAGATGGGCCTCGTCTTCTGCGACTTGATCGATTCTGGAATCGTCAACGCCATCGTTTCCACCGGCGCCCTGATGGCTCACGGGCTTGTCGAAGCCGCCGGCCGTCACCATTTTCGTTACGATCCGAAAATGGACGACAAGGAACTTTTCTTCGCCGGCTACAATCGCGTTTACGATTCGCTTGAGCCGGAACTCAATCTCGATTTCATCGAGGAAATTGTCGAAGCGCTCCTCGAGAAATGGGACGCCGAGGAAACGGTTTGCAGTTGGAAGCTGAATCGTTGTGTCGGCGAATATTTAATTCGCCACGCGCACGGGCGAGGCATTTTGAAATCGGCCGTTGAAAAGGGAGTCCCGGTTTTCATTCCGGCCTTCACCGATTCGGAATTGGGCATCGATTTCGCTCTGCACAATCGTCAACGTCGCAAGGAAAACCGTCCCCCTCTGCGCTTTGATCCCTTCGCCGACTTTGAGCACTTCGCGGAGACTATGCTCGCCACCAAGCGCACCGGAATTTTCACCATCGGCGGCGGCGTGCCGCGCAACTGGTCGCAGCAATTCGGCGTCTACGCGGAACTGCTCGCGCGCCGCGGCTACGAAGATATGCCCCTCAAGCGTTACAACTACGGTTTGCGAATCTGCCCTGAGCCCGTGCATTGGGGCGGCCTTTCGGGCAGCACCTACACTGAGGCTATTTCTTGGGGCAAGTTCGTTCCCCCCGACGAGGGCGGACGCTTCGCCGAAGTGTTCGACGACGCCACCGTTGCGCTTCCGCTCATCGCGGGAGCGGTTCTCGAGCGTATCGGTTATTTTGACCGTGCCGCCCATGCCACGCGAGCAAAGAAGAGCCCCGGCTCGAATCATCATCACTCGGTGGCCCACAGCGTTCGCTGAATCCGTCGAGACGGATCGGCATCTATTCACGAAGGAGAAACACTATGAGCCCAAAGAATGGCAAGCGTACTCCCGATTATAATCAGTTGGAATCCGGAACTGCCCAATCCAAGCCGCTTCTCCATCAACACGCCCACGAAATTCAGCCGTATGGAAAAATCGCCAAACTTCCGATTGCTCTCGACGAAAAAGTCTGCGCAACCAGCGCCGAAAATCTGAACCAGCTTCTCGCCGACACGATCACTCTTCGCGATATGTACAAAAAGCATCACTGGCAGGTGACTGGCCACACTTTTTACCAAATCCATCTTCTCTTCGATAAGCATTACGACGAACAAAACGAACTCGTCGACTCCATCGCCGAGCGCATACAAACTCTCGGCGGCGTCAGCATCGCCATGGCTGCGGACGTGGCGGAGACGACTTTGATTCCTCGTCCGCCGCGCGGCCGCGAAGAACTCCCCGTCCAGCTTTCTCGCCTCCTCGAAGCTCATGAAATCCTTCTGAAGGAAGCACGAACTTTCGCTCGTGACGCATCCGATGGTGGCGATGATGGGACAAACGATTTGGTCGTCAGCGAAGTGATTCGCACCAACGAATTGCAGGTCTGGTTCCTCGCGGAGCATCTCGTCGACGTGCCCGCCGTTCGCGCTGACAAAGCGAAAGCCGCCTCTGAGGGCCGCTAAGATATAGATTTTGGTGTCTGCACTTCCGGGGCCTCAATGCAGGTGTGCTCTGGAGGAGAGCGCAGCCTTCAAACTAGCTGAATCTCCTCTTCCAACCGGATTGCGTATCTGTCGTACACCTTTTCTTTCACCGCGGCGATCAGAAATTTCACATCCGCGGCCGTCGCTCCACCGAGATTCACGATGAAGTTGGGATGTTTCGGCGAGACCATCGCCCCGCCGTGTTGCGTCCCGCGCAGCCCCGCTTCGGAAATCAAGAAAGCCGTCGGCACCACAGGAAACGGATCAACCTTGATCACTTTCGCAAAAGCCTCGCGCCATATTTTCGGCACGGTTTCTAGGTCAACGTTCTTGAACGTGCTTCCGATGTTCGGGTACTCCATCGGATGCCGTTCGAGCCGGTAATTGATTTTTTCCTGGATACCCGCCGCAATCTTCTGCGCATCGCCCTTGTCCAGATTCAGCGTGGCGCGCAGAATAATTTCGCGCCCGTTCCTTTCCTTGAATACGCTCGCCCTGTACCCAAACTTGCACTCGGCATTTCCGCGCTGGATCGTCTCCAGCGTCTCCACATCGAAACTCTCTACGCTGACGATGCGATCCTTGATCTCTCCGCGAAACGCGCCGGCATTTCCCCGAATCGCGCCGCCGACCGTTCCCGGCAATCCTCCGGCCCATTCCAGTCCGCTCAGCGAACGCTCGATCGTGAACTTCAGCATATCGCTGACCATCATTCCCGCGCCAACGGTCATGGTCTGTCCGTCCACGCCCAGTTCCATCAGGGCGGGCTTCAGAACGAGCCCCTTGAACCCTTCGTCGGCGATCAGTAAATTCGTTCCGCCGCCCATTACGAAAAGCGGCGCGCTCTGGGCTCGCACAAAGAGCACTGCGCCGCGAATGTCCTCTTCGTTCGCGGCCTCGCAGAAAAATCGCGCCGGCCCGCCGATGCGGTAATTGCTGTGCTCCGCAAGCGGCACGTTCTCTTGAATCTTCACAGTCGCGAGTTCGATTCCTTTCGGCATTTCGCTCTCAAGCATCTAGGATACCTGCAAATTCAGTAAGACAAAGCCCGATGCAAGAACGGTTGCCCGTTCAGCACTCCAC
>DATFQU010000332.1:0-9734 GCA_035264005.1 Candidatus Acidiferrales bacterium | reverse complement strand
GCGGAAAAAAGTGCGAGGGAAAGAGCAGCGGTAAAAAGCATGTCTGGTCCAGCGGCGCGCGAGAAGGCAATGACGCCTACGCAGGTGGGAAAAACCAGGAGAGTGGCGCGTGCGGTGCGGTGGCCATAGCGCCAGAAACCGAGCGCGGCCATGGTCAGCGCGGCAACCAGCGCGGCGAAAGCAGAAGGCAAGCGCGCGGCCCATTCGGAAGAATGCAGGAACTTAAATGCACCTGCGGCAGCCCAATAGTAGAGGATGGGCTTTTCAAACCAAGGCTGGCCGTAGAGCTTCGGAGTAATCCAGTCGCCTGTGGTCGACATGTGTTGCGCAATCCAGGCATAGCGGGGCTCGTCGGGACCGATCAATCCAACGGCGGAAAGGCCGCTGAAAAGGCAGATGGCGAGAACGATTACGATCAAGAGGGCTGCGAGCAGGCGATGCGAAGATGAGCGATGAGTTTGGGTCACGTTGCCGAAGTGTATCAGAGATGCGCGCGCGGCCACATGCGGACTGGCTCGCGGAAAACGAGTGTGCCAGAATGACGCGCGATGCGGGAATGGTGCGAATATGCCGCGGCATGGACAAGTCTGAAGTTCTTGGGAATCTTGCCGCGGCCTGTGGCGCGCGCGGTTGCTTCGCTGATAGCGACGATGTTGCTTTGGTGTTTGCCGCGGTTGCGCCGGACGGCGATGACGAGTCTGCGGCTGGCGTTTCCAAATTGGACGGACGAGAAACGACGAGAAACGATTCGTGGCATGACGCGAAACTTGGGATGGATGGCAGCGGAGTTCGCACACTTCCCGAAACTCACCAGGGGAAATATCGAGAAGGTTGTTGCGCTGGATGGGTTTGAGAACTTCGACGAGGCGAGAGCGCGCGGCAAAGGCGTAATTTTCTTGACCGGGCACATGAGCGCGTGGGAACTGGCTCCGTTCGCGCAGGCGCTATACGGTTATCCGCTTTCGTTCTTGGCGCGAGCGATTGATAACGAGCGCGTGAACCGCTTGATCGATTCATATCGGTGCCGCTCGGGCAATCGGCCAATTGAGAAAAACAATTCGGCGCGAGCGATGCTGCGCGTTTTGAACGAAGGAGGAACAGTTGGGATTTTGGCGGATCAGAACACTTCCGTGGAGGAAGGCGTGTTCGTGAATTTCTTTGGAACTCCAGCGGCGACGACGACAGGATTGGTGCGCATGGCGCGGCACACGGGCGCAGCGGTTGTTCCGGGATTTTTATCGTGGGACGCGGCGATACGAAAATACAGGCTGCAATTTGGACCAGGCGTGGAAATGCGAAATACGGAAGATGAGGCGAGCGACATTTGCGAAAATGCAGCGCGGTGCAACCGAGTGATTGAGGATTACATTCGCGCGCATCCGGAGCAGTGGTTGTGGGTGCACAAGCGATGGAAGAATCGTCCGCAGGGAGAACCGCCTTTGTATGCCGAGTGACTGGGAACGACAGGGGTTTGGACGGATCGGAGAGATACGATGGCAAAGTTGACGTGTGAAGAGCTTGCGAGATTTTTGAGCGCGCGAATGCAAGGCGATGGTGCCAAGGTGGTGACGGGGATCGCGGCCCCCGAAGATGCAGGGACCGATGATTTGATCTACGTTGAGGCGGTGAAGCACAAGGAGCGGGCGGAAAAATCGGCGGCACGCTGCGCGATTATTGGAGAGGGCATGGAATTAAAAGGCAAGACGACGCTATCGGTTGCGCAACCAAAACTGGCGTTTGCGAAGGCAGCCGAGAAGCTGATTGCGCCGCCGAGGATCGCTGAAGGGCGTCATGCGACGGCATTGATCGACGCCTCGGCGAAATTGGGAGATGGCGTGACGGTTGGGCCGTACGCCGTGATCGAAGCAGAGGTGACGATAGGCGCGAACTCAGAAATTGGTGCGTTTTGTTTCATCGGGAGAGGAGCAAAGGTCGGAGAGAAGTGCTGCTTGTTTCCGCGCGTGACTCTCTACGCGGGGGCAAAGCTACGGAATCGCGTCATAGCGCATTCGGGTGCAGTAATTGGCGGCGATGGATTTGGCTACGTGGTCGACGAGGGCCGGTACATGAAGTTTCCTCAAGTGGGCACTGTGGAAATTGGGGACGACGTGGAGATTGGGAGCAATGCAACGATTGCGCGAGGTTCGCTTGGGAAGACGCGAATTGACCGTGGCGTGAAACTCGACAATATGGTGCACGTTGCGCACAACGTACACGTTGGCGAAGACACGGTGGTTGCGGCGCAGACGGGAATTTCGGGAAGTTGCGAAATCGGAGACCACGTGATTATCGGGGGACAAGTGGGAATTGCGGACAGATGCACGATCGAGAGTGGAAGCATTGTTGGCGCGCAGGCGGGGATTCCGACGGGAAAGAAGATTCGCGCAGGGGAAACGGTGTGGGGGACTCCAGCGCGGCCACTGGCGAGATTCAAGAAGCAGTACGCATGGTTTGAGCGCTTGCCTGAACTGGCCGAGCGGCTGCGCGAAATCGAGGAGAAGGGATCGTAAATAGGTAGGGCCGATGGACGCTTTTTGGCATCAAACTCTGAGCTAAGCCTCTCGGGGAAGTTGGAGCGAAGTGGAACGGAGTCTAAGGGCAGTTATTCTTTGGAGTTGCAGACAAGCACGAGGCACTTTTTGTGTTGACCCAAAAGCGTAACGCTCTGATAATTAGAATGTTAGGCCGCGCTGTGCGCGGCTGGAACCGAGTTGCATTTTCCGGCCTACAGTGAAGGTGTGTTTGTGTGCTTGCGATAGGGATCCCGAAGTCGGATTCTCATTTTGAGGATATCGAGTGACGCCAGAAAGCTTAGAAATGCGGGAAAGCCAGATGGCAGGTGCGGCGACGAAGAGGGCGCGGCAGACGTCCAGCCGCGTTGATTCTCGCCTGGATGCCATTATCGAGCGTGCGGCGCGGCATTTGCTGTCGCTGCAAGCCTCCGATGGATATTGGTGGGGCGAACTCGAAGCCGACACAACGCTCGAATCCGACTGCATTTTGTTGCACCACATTCTGCGGGATGGAGAGAATGCCCGCGTGCGGAAGTTTGCGAACTACATACGGAAGAAACAGCTCGCAGATGGCGGATGGAACATTTATCCGGGCGGGCCTGCCGAACTGAATACGTGCGTCAAAGCATACTTTTCATTAAAGCTCGCCGGGGACTTGCCAGATGCAGCGCATATGGAACGTGCGCGAAGAAAAATCCATGAGCTTGGCGGTTTGGAGCGAACGAATTCGTATGTACGTTTTTACTTGGCGATGATTGGCGCGATCGGGTGGAACATGTCGCCGGCGATTCCCCCGGAAATGATCCTCATTCCAAACTGGATGAGCGGGAATTTGTACGACATGTCGTCGTGGACGCGGGCCATTACCATCCCGCTGTCGGTCATTTATGCACTGAAGCCGGACTGGCGAATGGAGCGGTGCGAAAGCGTGGATGAGTTGTTTGTGGATCGCGCGAATGCCAAGGCTGCGTTTGCGTGGAGCGCAAAGATTTTTTCGTGGCGCAATTTTTTCCTGGCGATTGACAGAGGGCTAAAACTGCACGAGCGGCTGCCATGGAAACCATTTCGCAGGCGCGCTCTGGCCAAGGCGAAGCAATGGCTTTTCGAGCACGTCGAACGAAGCGAAGGCCTGGCGACGATCATTCCTGCGATGGCGAATTCGGTCTACGCCATGCTGGCGTTTGGTCTGCGCGAAGACGATCCGGTGATTCGCCGCGAACTCGGCTGGATTAACGCATACGAAATCGAAGAAGACGACACGCTGCGGATGCAGCCGTGCATTTCACCCGTGTGGGACACGGCGATTGCGATGGTGTCGCTGGAAGAGGCGGGCGTTGGCGAGTCGCATCCGGCGATGCAAACCGCGGCACGATGGCTGATTGACCATCAGATTCTGGGGCCGGGCGACTGGCAAGTGAAGAACAAAGATGCCGCGCCGGGAGGATGGGCGTTTGAGTTTCGAAACGACTTTTTTCCTGACGTAGACGATACGGCATTTGTACTGATGGCTTTGCAAGGTGCGGTCAAGAGCAATCCGGAGAGATTTGAACCGGCGGCGCGGCGCGGGCTTGAGTGGCTTTTAAGCATGCAGAATCGGGATGGAGGCTGGGGAGCGTTTGATCGCGATAACGATAAAGATCTGATGACAAATATTCCTTTTGCGGATCACAACGCGATGATCGATCCATCCTCGGCCGATGTGGCGGCGCGTTCGATCGAATGCCTCGGAAATTTTGGATGGAGTGCGTCGCATCCGGCGATCCAGAAAGCGCTTGCATACTTACGGCGAGAGCAGACGCCAGACGGTGCGTGGTACGGGCGCTGGGGCGTGAATTATGTTTATGGAACAAGCGGCGTACTGCGCGCGCTTGAAACAATTGGTTGCAGTGACAATGCCGAGTGCAAGCGAGCGGTCGAATGGCTCAAGAGCGTGCAAAACGCCGACGGTGGCTTCGGCGAGTCCTGCAAGTCGTATGAAGACCCGAAGCTGAAGGGGATTGGAAAGAGCACGGCGTCGCAAACAGCATGGGGATTGATTGGGTTACTGGCGACGGTAGGGCCGGAAGACGCGGCGTCGTCAAGGGCGGTTGATTGGTTGATGGAGAATCAGAGCGAGGATGGATCGTGGGACGAAGACGAGTTCACGGGTACCGGATTTCCGTGTGTGTTTTACTTGAAGTACCATCTATATAGGAACTCGTTTCCGCTGTATGCCCTGGCGCGGTATCGATATATGCTAAATGGAACGGCAACGCCGCAATCTTTTCAATTTGATCCGACTCAATTCAACTATCGAAATGGACGGGGGTAAACGATGAGGTTTCCGCTGAGCTTGACCGCCAATCTAACCAAGTATTTGGCGGTGAAGACGATTCGGGGCGAGAAGAAGTTTCCACTGGTAATGATGCTGGAGCCCTTGCACGCTTGCAATTTGACGTGCACGGGGTGCGGGCGCATCCGGGAGTACAAGCCGACGATTAACGAACTGTTGACGGTGGAGCAGTGCATCGCGGCGCTCGAAGATTGCGGCGCGCCGATTGTTTCGATCTGCGGCGGTGAGCCGCTGATTTATCCGGAGATTGGCCGGCTCGTGAAGGAAATCCTGGCGCGCAAACGCAATATTTATTTGTGCACAAACGGAATGTTCATTCGGAAGCGGCTACACGAATTCACTCCGACGTCGCGCTTTTTCTTCAATGTGCATTTGGACGGACTCGAAAAGACGCATGACTTGTGCGTGGAGCGCGACGGAGTGTTCCGCGAAGCCATTGCGGGAATCAAGGCGGCGAAGGCTGCGGGATTTTTGGTGTGCTCCAATACGACCGTATACAAAGAAACGGACATCGAGGAGATCGCCGAGCTGTTTGCGTACCTGCGCACGCTCGGTGTCGACGGGAACATGCTTTCGCCGGCGTATTCGTACGCGTCGGTGCAGACGAAGGACATTTTTATGTCGCGGCAGGACGTGAACCAGAAGTTCCAGCGAGCGAGCAAACTGCTAGAGCAGTTCAACGTGATTACGTCGCCGATTTACATGGAGTTTCTCCGCGGCGAGCGGGACCTGATGTGCACGGCTTGGGGCAATCCCACGTACAATCCGCGGGGGTGGAAAGGCCCGTGCTATCTGATGACGGATGAGCACCACAAGACGTTCGGCGATCTGATCAATAACACTCCGTGGGAAAAGTACGGCTATGGACGCGACTCGCGCTGCGAGAATTGCATGGTGCAATCGGGATACGAGGCGTCTGCGGTGCTCGGCGGAAACAGCAAATTCGGCGATACCTGGAAGATGCTGCAATGGCAGGTGTCGGGCCGAATGGGCGGACGCAAGGGTGCGACGAAGACAAATGGAAACGGCGCCAAGAAGAATGAGAACGGCAACGGACATTCCTCGAACTGTGATTCTAAGTCAACGAACTTGCCAATCGAGCGAACTCCCGAAAAGGAAGAGGCTTTCCGGATACTATGACCACGCTCGTAACCGGCGCGACTGGGTTTGTCGGGTCGCATGTGGCCCGACAACTGGTCGCCGCAGGCGAATCCGTGCGCGTACTGGCGCGGGCGAATAGCCGAAGGCAAGCGCTGGATGGGGTTACAGTAGAGTGGGCCGAGGGCGATCTTCGCGATGAAGCTTCGCTGGATCGCGCGCTGCGAGGAGTCGGGCGCGTTTATCACGTAGCTGCAGACTATCGTTTGTGGGCGAAGCATCCGCAGGAAATCTACGAAAACAACGTAACCGGGACGAAGAATCTGCTGGCCGCAGCGTTGCGGGCGCGCGTGGAGAAGTTTATTTACACGAGCACGGTGGCGACGATTGCTGTTTCGCGCGGCGCAGGTTTGCCGGATGAAACGAACCGGGCTTCGGTCGATGAAATGGTGGGGAATTACAAGAAATCGAAATTGATCACCGAGCAGGAGGCGTTGCGCGCGGCGCATGAAGGCTTGCCCGTGATCATTGTGAATCCGACAACTCCGGTGGGGCCCGGGGACTGGAAGCCAACGCCGACGGGGAAAATCATTTTGGATTTTTTGCTTGGGCGCATGCCCGGGTACGTGGATACGGGACTGAATTTCGTCGCAGTGGAAGATGCGGCGCGCGGACATTTGCTGGCGGAGGAACGCGGCAAAGTGGGCGAGCGATATTTGCTGGGCGGGACGAACATGACGCTGAAAGAATTGCTGGATGCGCTGGCGAATATCACGGGCTTGGCTGCACCGACGAGGCAGATTCCGCTTGGCGTTGCGCTTATGGCAGCGTACGCGGATGCAGCATTTTCCAAAGTTGCGGGCAGGGAGCCGCGGATTCCCGTGGAGGGCGTTCGCATTGCGCGGCATAAGATGTTCGTGAATGACGAGAAGGCGCGCAAAGAGTTGGGGTATGAATCCAGTTCGGTGGAAGCAGCGCTGGAGCGAGCGGTGCGCTGGTACGCGGACAGTGGCTACGCGAAGCTGCCGGAACGAGCCAGATCGGCGCAGGTTTCCGCGGCGTGAGGCGTGAAGTTGAGAATCCTGGTCACATTTGCGCTGGATATGGAATTTGCGCCGTGGCGCAGAAAGCATTCATTCGCGAGGATTGCGGATGCGGCGTTCCCGGCGTACAAGAGCGAATTCGGCGAGGCTCAGGTTCGCGTGGCGCTGACGGGCGTTGGCGGCGTGCGAGCGAAAAAAGTCGCAGGCGCCGCGCTCGGGTGGCGGCCTGATATTTGTGTTGCCGCGGGACTGGCTGGGAGTTTGCGGGAAGAATATCGGGTTGGGCAGATCCTGGCGGCGCGCGATGTGATGGAGCTTGAGAGCAGCCGCATCGTCGCGATGGACGAAGCATTGCTTCGGAGCGCGCAGGCGTGTGGGGCCGAGACTGTCGACAGGTTGCTCACTGCTTCGACGATGATTACCTCGGCGGAAGGAAAGAAGAGGCTGGGCAGAATGGCTGCGGCCGTCGAGATGGAAAGCTTCTCTGTGCTGACAGAAGCGGCTGCGCATGGCGTTCCTGCGATTGCGATTCGCGCGATTAGCGACGATGTGGACGAAGATTTGCCGATGAATTTCGACGGCATCCTGGACGAAAGCGGCAACGTGATTAAATCTAAAATTGCCAGCGCCATTGTGCAAGCGCCGCACAAGTTACCAGGTTTGGTTCGGTTAGGACGTCGCAGCCGGGGCGCGGCGGCGAAGCTCGCGGAATTCCTGGACCGTTATGTGGCGGCGTTGGCTGCGCATTCCAGTGCGGCGCCGGAGATGGCTGGAGTGGAGAAGGCATGAGTTCAACGGCGGTAGCGTCGAATGTGACGAAAAGTTCGGAAGAAGCGACGATGCTCGCAGGCGTTTACCGCGGCGCTGGCAAAGTGGTCTGCGAAGAAGTGCCGATTCCGCAGATTGGCGAAGGGGAAGTGCTCTTTCGAGTTGCGGCGTGTGGAATCTGCGGAACAGACATCAAGAAAATCGCGCACGGGTTTGTTGCTCCGCCGCAGATCTTCGGGCATGAGTTGGCGGGGACGGTTGTAGAAGTAGGCCGGGGCGTGCGGAAGTTCAAGGCTGGCGACCGTGTGGTGAGTTTTCACCATGTCCCCTGCGAAAAGTGTTTTTACTGCGAACGCAGGCTCTTTTCCCAATGCGCGCAGTACAAGAAAGTGGGACTTACGGCGGGCTTTACTCCCAATGGCGGCGGTTTCGCGCAGTATGTGCGAGCGATGCCGTGGATTGTTGAGCGAGGGATGCTGGCGATTCCGCCGGGGGTTTCGTTTGAGGAAGCCAGTTTCATTGAGCCGGTGAACGTGGCGGCGAAAGCGGTGTGGAAGGCGCGAGTTGCGGCGGACGAATTTGCGGTCGTCGTCGGACAAGGACCGATTGGGATGCTGCTGACGGGCCTGTGCAAGCTAAAAGGAGCGGAAGTGATCACGACGGATCCGCTGGCGGCGCGGCGGGCGGCCGGCTTGCGTCTGGGCGCAACAGCGTCCTACGATCCGGCATCGGGTGACGTAGCTGGACAGGTGCGTGAACGAACGAACGGGCGCGGTGCGGATGTGGTGTTGCTGGCTGCGCCTCAGCCCAAACTTGTAATTGAGGCTCTAGAAATGACCCGGGCAGGAGGCCGCGTGCTGCTTTTTGCGCATAACGATCCGGTCCTGAAGATTGAATTCCCGGCTGCGGCAGTGGGGATTGAGGAAAAGGAAATCCTGGGCAGTTATAGTGCATCCATAACGGAGCAAGAGGAGTATGCTGGAATTGTATTCGAGCGGCAACTGCCGCTTGCGGCGTTGGTTTCGCACCGTTTTCGGACGGAGCAGATCGCAGAGGCGTTGGAGCTTGCGGCCAAACCGACTGAGGATACGCTGAAAATTATAATCGCACATTCATGAGCATGGACACAAAGACCGATACGAAGACGAGCACGACGAACCCGCGCGCGAAGAGAGAGGCGGGCGGCGCAATGACGGCCGCTGTTCTTTACGGCAGGGAAGATCTAAGGATCGAACGCGTCGGGATTCCGCAATTGGGTGAAGATGAAATTCTGGTGCGCGTTGAAGTGGCGTTGACGTGCGGCACGGATTTGAAGGTTTGGAAGCAAGGGTCGCATCCGCGCATGATTCAGCCGCCGGCGATCTTTGGGCACGAGCTGGCTGGTGTGGTGGAGGAAGTTGGCTCATCCGTTGATGGCGCGATTCGAGCGGGGATGCGGGTGGTGCCGTCGAATTCGGCGCCGTGCGGTATGTGCCTGTATTGTCGGAAAGGCCAGCCGAATCTTTGCGACGACCTGCTGTTTAACAATGGTGCGTATGCTGAATACGTGAGAATTCCTGCGCGAATTGTGCGGCAGAACCTGCTGGAAATTCCGGAGAACGTTAGCTATCGAGATGCGGCAATGGTCGAGCCGCTCGCATGCGTGCTGCGCGGGATTCACGAGACGGACATTCGCCCAGGCGACACGGCGGTGATTGTAGGATGCGGGCCGATTGGATTGAAGTTCATTCGTGCGCTGTCCGCGAGAGACGTTCGCGTGATTGCGCTGGGCAAGCGGAAGAACCAAATCGAGGCGGCTGAGCGGCTGGGCGCATACGCAGCGTTCGACGTTTCAACGATGGACACGCCGGTGCCGATGGTCCGCCAGCTGACGGAAGGCGGACGCGGCGCGGACGCCGTAGTCGAAGCAGTAGGTTCCGCGACGACGTGGCAATGGGCCATGCAAATGGTGAGGAAGGGCGGGCGAGTGAACTTGTTCGG
>DATFQU010000331.1:0-16699 GCA_035264005.1 Candidatus Acidiferrales bacterium | reverse complement strand
CAACAGTCCGGTCAAACGACTTTGATTGAGGCCTTGGCGGCCGCTGGCGGTGTCGCGAACGATGCAGGGGATAATATTCTGGTCGCCCGGCAAACCGCTCCGCGAACAACGTGCGGCGAACCAGACCCGCCTGCCGATCCTAAGGTCGATCCTCCGGAAATGATACACGTCAAAGTGTCTGATCTTTTGGAAAGGGGCGACCCCGCGTTCAATATCCCTGTTTATGGCGGTGACGTGATCACAGTGCCGCGCGCCGGAATTATCTATATGGTTGGCGGCGTGGTGCAGCCGGGTGGATACGCTCTGAACGACCCGGGTGCGACCTTCAATATGATGAAGATGATTGCCCTGGCCCATGGACTGGCGGCGAATGCGAAGCAAAATTCGACTGTTGTCTTAAGGAAGGATCCTACAACCGGCCAAACGAAGCAGATTCCGGTGAGATTGAAAGGAATCTTGCAGCGAAAAGACCCCGACATTCGGCTTTACGCTGGCGACATTGTCTACATCCCTTCGAGTGGTCTGAAGCACGCTCTGGGCATCGCTGGAGCCGCTGCCATAGGCATTGGCACCGGAGTGGCAATCTACCGTATTCAGTAAGCAAGGAAGGACCGAAAGGCTTCTTTCATCTAATGGACGAGGCGCCGAAGCTGATTCCTGTTGAACGAAAGAGAGACTCGCTAGCCGTAGTGTCTCCAGCGCCGCCCGCCGCTTGGGGTCCGCCGTCTCGCGAAATAAATCTGCTCGACTACCTCATGATTCTGAGGAAGCACCAGTGGATGATTCTAACGTTTCTTTTGTTGGTGGTGACGATTGTAACGATTGCGACTTTCAAGATGAAACCGGTATATGTGGCCTCGGCGCGGGTCGAAGTAGACCCAGAGGGCAACAATCCGTTGCCGTTCCAGCAGGGGAACGCTCTGGAAGAGTACGTTGACCTGGATACCTACATTGATACCCAGACCAAGATAATCCAAAGCCAAACGCTGGCTATGGACACGATTCGTTCCCTGGACCTCCCACGTTATCCCGAATTCGGAGGCGACCCTAAGGGACTGGTGAACGCCGGTCCAAATGAGAAGGAGCCGCCGATTCTCGGTGATTTTCTGGGCCGGCTGAGCGTGAATCGCGTTCCGAATAGCCGGCTGATTGAAGTGCAGTTTGCTGCCCAGGATCCACAGCTTGCAGCGCTCGTGGTGAATTCGCACCTGCAGACTTACAAGGAGCAGAATTTCAAGAGCCGATACGACGCCACCATGCAGGCGTCGGACTTTTTGTCTTCTGAGTTGGAGGAACTGCGGATCAAGATGGAGAAGTCGGATGCAGCTGAGGTCAACTACGAACGGAAGAATCAGATTTGGATGGTGGATGCAACTCAAAACACCACGACACAAAAGTTGCAAGAGCTCAGTAACGCGTTGACTGCGGTTCAAACGGAGCTTTCCGAGAAAGAGGCGGCGTACCAGCTAGCACATTCGGACAATGGAGCGTTGGCGGCGCTGCAAAGCAACCCTGCAGTGCAAGATTTGACGAAGACGAAATTGGCGCTTGATACCCAGTACTCGGAGGCTCTTACGCAGTTCGGTCCAAACTGGCCTAAGGTACAACAGCTCAAAGCGCAGGACGATGCCATTTCCGCTCAATTGAAGACCGCGAAAGATGAAGCGATCCGTTTGGTTGATAACGAATACCAGCAGATTCAGACGCGAGAAGCCCTGCTTGAACGTGATCTTAACCGGCAAGAATTGCTGGCAGATAACATGGCTCAAAAGCTCGTCGAATACAACATGCTGAAGCATGACGCCGACTCGAACAAAGAATTGTACGACGGGCTGTTAGAGAAACTAAAAGAGGCTGGCATTTCGGCTGGACTGCGCTCAAGCAACATTCGCATCGTTGATCCTGCGCTTGTGCCTTCAACGCCAGCCAAGCCGCAAAAGACCCGCAACATTGCTCTTGCTTTTCTTGTGGGCCTCGTCGGTGGAGTTGGTCTCGCATTCGTGCGCGAGTATCTCGACAACACGATAAAGTCGCCGGACGATGTACAGAATCTGACGGGTCTTCCGTGTTTGGCGGTGGTTCCTTCGTTTGCCGGCCGGAATGGCCATCGCTCACTTGCGCGAATTTCAGCGCAGGCAGGAGCTGACAACGGAAGTCGTGTGGAACTTGTTTCTCTTCAGCAACCGAAATCCGTAGTCTCAGAGGCGTTTCGCGCCTTAAGGACATCTTTACTTTTGTCGCAGGCGGAACATCCGCCGCAGGTGATCCTGGTGACGAGCGCGTTGCCGCGTGAAGGGAAAACGACTTCTGCAGCGAACCTGGCGATTACGCTGGCGCAACTGGGTGACAGGACGATGTTGCTGGACTCCGATTTGCGCAAACCGGGAATTCGCCGAGCTCTGAACCTTCCGAACGGGCACGGACGGGATATCGGACTGAGTTCGTATCTTGCAGGAGTGGCGCCGCTGCGCGACATTATTGTGCCTCATCCGACGGTGGCGAATTTGGATGCAATTCCCACAGGTCCTATTCCGCCAAATCCTGCCGACTTGCTTTCTTCGCACCGCATGGCCGAAGCCGTTGACGACCTGCGTCAACATTACAAGTTCGTGGTAATCGACTCGCCTCCCATTATGGCCGCGACGGATGCGGTCATTCTGTCGGCCTTGACCGATGGAGTGTTACTTGTGGTGTGGAGCAGCGAAACCCCGAAGGAAGCTTTTTCGCGCACTCGGGAATTGCTTGCGGCTGTGAAAGGCCGCCTGCTTGGAGTGGTTCTTAACGCGGTGGACTCTGGCGCCCCAGACTATTACTACTCCTATCGCTACTATCCTTATTCGTACGGCTACGGCGAAGATGAGGAAGGGAACGCAGTTCAGAATATTCGCCGTGGGTCTGATCAGATTTCCTAGCCCCGCTTTTGAGAGGAGATGTCCATGCGAGCATTAATCACCGGAGGAGCCGGATTCATCGGTTCGCATCTTGCCGAGGCACTGTTGGCGCGGGGCGACGATGTATTTATTTTGGATGATCTATCTACGGGCAGCGTCGAGAACGTTCGGCATCTGAAGCACTCTGCGAAATTTCACTACGTGTTTGACACGCTACAGAACAGACATCTGCTGGCCGAAATGGTGGACGAATCAGACGTCGTGTTTCACTTGGCAGCGGCAGTTGGAGTCCGGTTGATCGTGGAAAGCCCGGTGCGCACGATTGAAACCAACGTAAACGGCACACAGTTGGTGCTGGATGCAGCGAGCAAGAAGCGCAAGCTCGTGTTCACGGCGTCCACGTCGGAGGTGTACGGAAAAAGCACGAATGTCCCCTTCTGTGAGGATTCTGATCTGGTTCTGGGCGCCACGACGAAGGGGCGATGGAGTTATGCCGCTTCCAAAGCTTTGGACGAGTTTCTTGGGTTGTCCTACTGGAAAGAAAAGAAAGTTCCGGTAATCGTGGCAAGGTTCTTTAACACCGTTGGTCCCCGGCAAACGGGGCGCTATGGCATGGTGTTGCCAAACTTTGTGGCGCAGGCGCTTGCAGGCACTCCGATTACGATCTATGGCACAGGAAAGCAATCAAGATGCTTTTGCCACGTGCACGATGCGGTGGAGGCTATCGTTCGACTCGTGGATAGCGGTCGAGCCGTCGGAGAAGTGGTGAATATTGGCAGCGACGAAGAGGTGACGATTGAAGGGCTGGCTCAGGTGGTCAAGCAACGCGCAGCCAGCAATTCTGAAATTGCTTATGTCCCGTATGACCAGGCCTATGAGCCTGGCTTCGAAGACATGCTGCGCCGTGTGCCTTCGCTGAAGAAACTCGTTAGCATTGCGAAGTTCTCCCCGCGAACTTCGCTTTCTGAGATCGTGGACAGCGTGATTACTCATTTCCGGGAAAAACGCCAAGCGACCCCTGCCCCAGCCGAAGCCGACGTGACGTTACTCGCGAGAGCTGCGAGCGAAGCTGGGGGCATAGTAGCTCCGTAGAACCTATCCAGCGCGAAGGAAAAATGATGGCGCAGGGGAACACCGCATCCGCATTTGCGACAAAGTCCTTTGTCTATTCCGGGACAGAACTTGATGCAATGGCGGAGGCAGCCAATTACTGCTGCTGGATCCTTCGGTACTTTGCTCCGTACTTGGGCAAGCGAGTTGTTGAGATTGGGGCGGGAACGGGCACGTTCTCCGAACTTCTGCTCAAGAGCGAGCGGACCGATGAACTGGTGCTCTTTGAGGCGGCTCATAACCTTTTTCCGCTGCTCCGCGAGCGTTTCGCGGGCCGCAGAGTTAGTTTGCATTGCGGGCCGTTTGATCTTTCGCAATTGGCTGGACCTGCAGATTCCGTCGTGCTTGTAAATGTTCTGGAGCACGTCGCGGACGACAGGGAACTGCTCTCGCAGATTTACCAGGCATTGCGTCCGGGCGGCAGCTTGCTGCTGTTTGTTCCCGCGCTGGAATGGAATTACGGCTCATTGGACAAAGCGTTTGAGCATCACCGTCGGTACAGTAAGAGGGGGTTGAAGCGAGAAATCCGAACCGCCGGGTTCCACATCGAGCGAGTGCGTTACGTCAATATGATGGGCATTGCGTCATGGTTTTTTGCGGGCAAGGTACTGCGTCAGACGACGCTAAAACCTGCCCAGGTGCGCTGGTACGACCGCTGGATCATTCCTTGGAGTTTCAGGCTCGAACGAATGTGCGAGCCGCCCCTTGGCCAGAGTCTGCTGGCAATAGCCGTTAAGTGACGCCTGTGAATCCGAGCAGCAAGCTGGACCGCTACGAGAAAATCCTGATCGTGCTTTTCGCAGTCTCTCTGCCGCTGGTGAATCCATGGGTGCGAGGAGATGGCGTCGGATACTACGCCTACGCGCGAGCGCTCGTAATCAATCACAACTTGCGATTCGAGCAGGACTGGCTGAATGCAAATCCAAGCTTTCGCGGCGGTAGGGTCGATGCCGAGGGCCGCATTCGTGCGGACCAATACACTTCGACAGGATACTTGGACAACCATTTCACAATCGGGCCCGCGTTGATTTGGCTTCCTTTCTTGGAAGCGACACACTTGACGGTGCTCTGCGCCGATCACTTTGGCGCCCACATTCCACCGACTGGCTATTCATGGCCATATCTCGACACGATGGCCGTCGTCACCGCGCTTGCCGGGTTCCTTGGACTGTTCATTTCGTTCCGGCTTGCTCGGAAATATTTTCCAGAACGGTGGGCCTTTGCTGCAACGCTTGGAATCTGGTTTGCAAGTTCCTTGCCGGTCTACATGTACTTCAATCCGTCGTGGTCTCATGCGCAGTCGGCGTTCATGGTCGCGATTTTTCTTTGGTATTGGGATTACACTCGGGAGGCACGCGCACCGCGACGATGGTTCCTGCTTGGTCTGATCAGCGGACTGATGATTGACATGTATTACCCAAACGCTTTGTTTCTGCTTGCCATTGTGGCGGAATGCTGTGCCGCTTTGGGACGGTGGCTGCGCTCCGGGCCGCGGCCGGTTCGGGTCAAGGAAGCGTTCGAGAAATACTCGCTATTCGCAGTCGCTTTGTTACTAGCGTTTTCGCCTACGCTGATCACACGGCGGATCATTTATGGCGGCATTTTCAGGACGGGATACACGGGTAGTGGGCTGTGGCATTTCAAGGCCCCACTCTGGGGCCGGGTGCTCTTTTCAACCGATCACGGACTTTTTAGTTGGACGCCAGTGCTGATTCTGGCGTGTGCAGGTTTGGCATTTTTGTTCTTGCGGGATCGCAGGATCGGAACCGCTGCCATCGTCTCATTAATCGCGTTCTACTATCTGATTTCCTCATACCAGAACTGGGACGGCATCTCGTCGTTTGGAAACCGGTTCTTCATTTCACTGACGCCCATTTTTGTCCTGGGCCTCGCGGCACTGCTCACAGCGTTCGAGAAGGTTTGGCGGAGCAGGATGGCTGTGGTTTCAAGCGCCGCTGGCGTGTTGGCGCTGCTGACCCTGTGGAATTGCGGCCTGATTTTTCAGTGGGGAATGCATTTGATTCCTGAGCGCGGGACTTTTTCTTGGAGTGAGATGGCGGCAAATCAGTTTCGTGTCGTGCCGGAAGACATTTCTGATTCCATAGCTCGCTATTTCACGGCGCGGCACGCTTTGATGCAGAACATCGAGAAGAAGGATCTCCGTCAACTCGATGGCCCCGAGTCTCAGCAAAAGCCGAGCCCTGAACAATGAATTCGCCGCCAAAAGGAAATCGTTTGGGTCCGGACGCGATTGTTATGTCTGGCTGGACCTGGGAAGCTTTTAATGTACCGGAAAGAATTGCCTTGGCTTTAGCGCACTTGGGATCGACAGTGCTCTATTGCGAAAATCCGGTCTCACTCTTTCGCCATAAGAGCCGTCCGAGGCAGGAAGTGGAGAGCGGAGTCTATCGGATCGGTCTTGAGTTCCTTGGACATAGGTTGAATCGTATTCCTATTCTTATGCCGCGAATTCAGTCTAAATTGCTGGCTTCCCAGATCCTCCGCCAGGCCGCCGATGTCGGTTTGGAAAATCCTATTTTTGTCTATCCCCACGGAGATTTTTCTGCTCTGTGCTCGGAATTCAAGGCACGAGGTTTTTCGTTGGTTCACGTTTGCATGGATTACCCGGAGACCAGCCAGGAGCGGCTGATTGAATTGTCTGATGTGACTTTGGTTGTTCCGAAAAGCGTCTACGAGTCCATGAGGCAAAGTTATGGCGATAAGGTCAGGGTCATTCCCCAGGTGACTCGGCTATTTCATTCCGATGATGGCCATCGTGAGAGTTCGTCAGGTGTGGGTGAGTTGGCAGACGTTCCACACCCGCGGCTTGGCTATGTTGGCCCTGTCAACGGACGAGTCGACTTGCCGCTTCTGAGCAAGTTCCTTGCAGATCATCCACAATGGCAGTTCTTGCATTTCGGCGCCGCGAAGTGCTTTCCGTTTAGCAATGTGCATGTTCTCTCGTGGTGTGCGCCAGGGAAATTAAAAGCCGTTGTAGCGAATCTGGATGTGGGTTTCATGCCCTACGCCCGCGATGACAACAAGAACCTGCACTGCATGCCGCTGAAATTGTTCGATTATTTTTCTCAAGGCTTGCCTGTTGTGTCCACTCGAATAGTTAACTTGCTCGAGTTCTCCGATACGATTTACTTTGGGGATGATCCGGCGGAGTTGAGCCATGCAATTCAGTTGGCGCTCGATGAGCCGCCAGATAGTCCACTGAAGGCCAAAAGGATGGCTATCGCGCGAAAGAATTCGATTGAGGCGCTCGCGAGCGTTCTTGCAGAGGTTCTAGCGCCGCACGGGGAAGCCGCCTATGCACCTGCGATCTGAGACAGTTGCGACAATGTCTCTCCCTACCGCACCGGCAAAGAGCGAAAAGAGGCTGCGCGCCCTCATATTGTGTTCGCATCCGACGCAGTACAGCTCCCCATTGTGGCGCCGGATGGCACGGAACCCACGTGTGGACACGCTTGTCGCGTATTGCAGTCTTGACGGCGCAGAGTCGTACCAGGATCCAGGATTTGGCGTGAAGGTCGCATGGGATGTTCCCCTACTTCAGGATTACTCTTGGACGCAAATTCGAAACATTTCGCCGCGCCCTGAAGTCGGCAGTGTTCTGGGACTGATCAATCCCAGCGCGTGGAAACTGATTCGGCGGGGGCGATTCGATGCAGTTGTTGTCCTCACAGGATATCTGTGCGCGACGTTCTGGATTGCACTGGCGGCCGCGAAACTGTCAGGCACGCCGATTCTGTTTGGCACGGACAGCACAACGCTGCATCCGCAAAATGGACGCACGTGGAAAGCAGGGATCAAGAGGCTTTTCTGGCCGTGGTTGTTTCAACTATCCGACGTGGTCATCGTCCCGTCCAATGGAGCTGCGGCCTTAATGCGCTCGTTAAGAATCCCACAGGATCGAATTCAGTTGACGCCATACGTGGTGGACAACGACTGGTGGACAGAAAGCGCCAAGCGTGTGGATCGCAAAGCGGTGCGGCGAAGCTGGGGAGTACCTGAGGATGCGTCGGTCATCCTTTTCTGCGCTAAACTGCAACCGTGGAAGCGCCCTCAGGATTTGTTGAGGGCATTTGCTCGCGCGCATATTTTGAACTCTTACCTGATTTATGCAGGGGATGGTTCGATGCGTGGGGCGTTGGAGCGCGAGGCGGTTGATCTAGGAGTGCAAGAGCGGGTTCGATTTCTTGGATTCGTAAATCAATCGGGCCTGCCGCAGGTCTATTGCTCGTCCGATCTGATGGTGCTGCCCTCGGAATATGAGCCTTTTGGTGTTGTCGTGAACGAAGCCATGCTCTGCCAATGCCCCGTGATTGTCAGCGATCGCGTGGGAGCCCACGTTGATCTGGTGAGAGAAAATGAGACTGGTTTTACATATCCCTGCGGCGACTTGGATGCGCTGGCCGGTGTGCTGCGCAAGGCGTTCGAGTCTCGGGATCACCTGAAACAGATGGGGAACGTGGCGCGCGCGAGGATGTCTGAATGGTCGCCTGAAATCAATATTGAAGCGACGCTGGAAGCGATGGAGAAGGCGATTCGGTTCAAGAAGCGCACATGATGCAATGAAAGTGTTGGTCTACTCACATTCTTTTGCGCCCCGCATCGGAGGCGCCGAAACCTACGCTTTGTGGCTGGCGCGAGGATTGTCAAGGACCTGCGACTCAGCGGAACCGGACGGGATCCAAGTGACGGTAGCGACCCCTACAGATCGCGTAGGGTTTGACGATTTATCGCTTTCTTTCCGCGTCGTGCGGCGGCCGGGGCTTGACACACTATTCCGGCTCACGCGGCAAGCAGATATTGTTCAGACTGTAGGCCCATGTATCGTACCGATGCTTCTCGCGTGGCTGTTGCGAAAGCCGTTCGTAATTGAGCAGCACGGATACCAGTCCATATGCCCAAATGGGTTGATGTTTTTCGAGCCGACAAAGACTGTTTGCCCCGGCTATTTCATGGCGAAGCGTTACGGAAAATGCTGGGAATGTAATCGGAGCGAAGGCCTTTTTCGCAGTCTGAAGATGTGGATGCTGACGTTCTTGCGGCGGTGGCTGTCGAACCGCGCCGCAGCGAATGTTGCGGTGAGCCATCACGTACAGAAGCGGCTGCGTTTGCGAAATTCGTCGGTGATTTATTACGGAATCCCGGACGCGCTTGGGCAAGCCGACGATGCAGCACGCGGGACCATACCCTCATCTCCCGTATGCTTTGCATATGTGGGAAGAATAGTGAGCGAGAAGGGGCTGGGCACGCTACTCGATGCTGCCGCAATATTAAACAAGGATGGCCTGGACTTTCGCTTGAGGTTCATCGGCGACGGGCCTGAACGTCAGGCTCTCGAAGCTCAAGCAGCCCAACGGCAGTTGAACGATCAAGTTGATTTCACAGGTTTTCTCACTGGCGAGGAACTTCAAAAGGCCGTAGCTGATATCTCTGCGGTGGTCATGCCCTCTCGCTGCGAAGAGACGGCCGGGCTTTCAGCGATTGAGCAGATGATGCGCGGGCGCCTTGTGCTTTGTTCAGACATTGGCGGCCTCGGAGAAGTCGTCGACGGAGTGGGGCTGAAATTCCCCGCCGAAGACGCGGAGGCTCTCGCGACATTAATGCGTCGAATCGTGCAGAACCCTAAACTCGTAGCGGAGCTGGGCGCAAAAGCGCGCGCACGTGCCTTGCAGTTTTTTACGTTGGATCGAATGATCGGAGAACACATTAACTTATACAGAGGGGCGATCGGACAGAGGCTGCTAAGGCGCGAGCCCGTCTCCGAATTGCGATGAGACTCTTGCAGCTATCGGAGCGCGGCAAGCAACACGCCATTACGGCAATTCTCTGGTTGGCTGGTGTGTGGGCCGCGTGGGTTGTCGGACATTGGATCGCGAATGGCCAGACGAATCTGGTTGCGTTTGCCGGGTTGGGCCTGGTGCTTTTGACAATCGCGTTGGCCATTCTCCGGAATTGGCGTGCTGGCTTTTATTTCTTCATTGTTTGGCTCCTATTCGAGGACCTGATTCGCAAATACCTCGGCAATAACATGGCGATTTTCTTTGCCAAGGACTGCCTGGCCGGGCTCAGCTACGTTTCGCTGTTGATAGCGATTCGCCGCAAAGAAGCAAAAGCGTTTCGGCCGCCGTTTCTTATCTTTCTGAGCTTGTTCTTCTGGCTCGCGGTCCTCCAGGTCTTCAATCCATATTCACCGAGTCCTTTTTACGGTGTCCTCGCGCTCAAGGTCGATTTCTTTTACATCCCGCTGATGTTTCTCGCATATGCACTTATTCGCGACGAGGCCGATCTGCATCGATTCCTTCTCGTGTTCATGGTGCTTGCCATAGTGATCTCTGGGTTGGGGATAATTCAGGGGATCATAGGGCCCCAATTCTTGAATCCGCCGACCCTTCAGCACGATATTCGGGAGCTCAGTTCCCTTGAGAAAGTCACCCCTCTTACAAATGAGGTGTTCTTCCTTCCAAGTTCGGTCTTCGTAAGTACCGGGAGATTCGGTCTTTATCTGATTTTGACGGTCATCGTCGCGCTGGGCAGCGCCGGCTATTTCGTGCTGTCGTCTTTACGAGGGCGAATGGTCGTCTATATCGGAATGGGGGCGCTCGCGATTGCTGGGGTTATGAGCGGTTCCCGCGGTGTTTTTCTTTTCTCTCTGATAAGCGGAGCAGCGCTGTCGGCGGGTTTTCTCTGGGGTGCGCCGTGGCGTTGGGGGCGCGGGCGCCGGCTCGTTAAGGCAATCCGGCGAAGCGTTATCTTTGCCGGGCTTGGTCTTGCCGGATTTATGCTGGTATTTCCTTCGGCTGCGGCCTCTCGGCTGGGTTTCTTTTCGCAAACCCTTTTGCCGAGCAGCTCCGCGTATCAACTGAGTCAGCGTTCGTGGAGCTATCCAATGGGAGAGCTCGCCAAGTCGCTCTCCGGCCCCCACTGGGTGGTGGGAAATGGAACCGGAACAGACAGCCTTGGCGCGCAGTATGTGAGTGAGTTTCTGAAAGAACCCATGCCCGATGTTGCGGTCGAAGAGGGTTTTGGTCAACTGATCGCGGAGATGGGCATTCTCGCGCCTTTGCTATGGATTCTCTGGGCGGCTGCGACGGTCAGAGCGTGCTGGAAGATCACTCGTTCTCTGAAGGAGACGCGCTTCTTCCCGATCGCGATGGCTATCGTTTGGTACGTCTTTCTACTGCTCTTTGCTATGGTCTATATGGGCATGGATGCGTATCAGAACTACGTCAACAATGCCTTTCTGTGGCTGCTCATCGGTATTTTGTTTCGCTTGCCTGAATTAGCAAGGCAAAACGCGACTCTCGCAGTTGTAGACACCCACGCTTCAACCTGAATATGACCCAAAGAAAGCCGCGCATCGCAGTGGTTTCTCCATTTCTTGACAAACAGCACGGCACGGAGCGCCCTGTTGTGGAATGGCTGGATCGGGCGGCCGACTCGTTTGAGATCCATATTTATAGTCAGCAGATCGAGGATTTCGATCTATCCAAAGTAGTCTGGCACCGAATCCCCACACTGCGCGGTCCGCACTTGCTCAATTACCTTTGGTGGTTTTTCTCAAATCATCTCTGGCGCGCGTGGGACAAGCGGTTTCGCGGACTCAAACCTGAGCTTGTCTATAGCCCCGGAGTTAATTGTTTCGATGCAGATCTGATTTCCGTCCACATCATGTTTTTCGAACTGCTGCGACGAAACTTGCCGTCTATGAGGCTTGCCAGCCATCCCATGCGCGAATGGCCCAGGCTTATGCATCGTCATCTGTACTACAGACTGATTCTGAGCCTGGAACGACGAATCTATCGGAATTCAGCGGTGAACATTCTCGTTATCTCGCGCAGGCTTTCGAAGGGTCTGCAAGAATTCTATGGTCGCGAGAACCTTTCGGATGTCGTCTACTTTGGATTGGACCGAGAAACCTTCAATCCGCAACGCAGGGTTGGGCTGCGCGAAGAAGCTCGCCGCAATCTGGGCTTACGGACCGATGAATTTGTCCTTCTCTTGATTGGCAACGACTGGTTGAACAAGGGGCTGCCTTTGCTTTTGGAAGTCATCGACCGCCTGCGAGAGCTGCCTTTGCATCTGCTTGTCGTTGGAACGGATGATCCCTCGCCTTTTCAAGAAATGATCCGGGAGAGAGCTCTCGCGGATCGTATTCATTTTCTACCGCCGCGAAAAGATGTTGAGTATTACTACGCGGCTGCGGACGTCTACACGGGTCCATCGAAGGAAGACGCCCTCCCGCTTCCGCCCGCTGAGGCGATGGCTTGTGGATTGCCGGTGATCGTCACGGCCCAGTGCGGAGTTTCTGAAGTTATGGTCGATAGTGAGAACGGGATGATCATGCAAGATCCTTTGGACGCCGCGGATCTGGCGTCAAAAATTCGTCGATTGTATGAGGACAAACCTTTCCGGTGCAGATTGAGCGAAAATGCGGTTGAAACAGCTCAACAATATAATTGGGATCGCAGCAGCCATGAGTTCGTCGACCTGTTGCATCAGGCTTTGCGCAAAAAGAATGCCGAGGCGGATATGCGGATTCCGCAAGAGGACTGAATGACGAACTCCCGCAGCCCTTTCCTGCATTCTTGCCAACCAATCTCGCCATGATCATTGGGCTCTTTACGGGACTGGCGAGTGTTGGCGGCGTGCAATTGGCAGGACGAGAGACCGCGGTCGCGCTTGGGTCTGTCGCACGGGATCGTGAATGGCCTTGCGTCTTCTTGAGCCTTAACGACGCGCGAGGTGAGCATGAAGGTTGTGTGGGCGATATGAAGTTCCGCTATATTGGATTTGCGCATGCGAAAACGCGGTTTGCCTTAAGGGCGGTTCAGCTGGCTGGCCGAAACCCGAAGGTGATTTTTGCTGGGCATCCGAATCTCGCGCCCATTGCGGCAACGATGAAGACTGTTAGCAAAAGCGCACATACTATTGTGGGCGCGCATGGCGTCGAGGTTTGGCGGCCGCTGCCGGTCGTTCGGCGAAGAATGCTTCGACGAGCCGACATCGTTGTGGCTCCCAGTGCAGATACCGTATACCGACTCGAAGCAGTTCAAGGGGTGCCAGCTCGGAACATTCGCTGTTTGCCTTGGCCGCTCGATCCGGAGTTTGCCGGCTTCGCGAGAAATGTGAATCAGCTTCCTCGGCCCGACAAATTTCCCGAGGGTCGAGTCGTACTGTCAGTGGGGCGGTGGGATGCCAGCGAACGCTATAAGGGTGCCGATCTGCTGATTCGATCTCTCGCGGAACTTTCGCGAGAGTTTCAGGAGCTCCATCTCGTGCTGATGGGTTCCGGTAACGATCTGCCGCAACTGCAGCAGCTTGCACAAACCATTCGCGTAGCCGAAAGAGTTCATTTTTTCACTGAGTTTTCGCGCAAAGATCTTGCTGCTTGGTACGCTGCCGCCGACATCTTTGCTTTACCCAGCACGGGCGAGGGATTTGGGCTGGTTTTTCTGGAGGCCATGGCTTTCGGCAAGCCGGTGATCGGAACAAACGTCGGCGGAATTCCTGACGTGGTTGAGGACGGTCAGGAAGGGCTCCTCATCGAGCCTAACGTACCAGCCGTTTCGTGTGCATTGAGGAAGCTACTTTGTGACCGCGCATTTTGCGATACACTGGGCGCGCGAGCAAAGCAGCGCGTCGAGCGCGAATTCACATTCGATAAATTCCAGCAAAGGTTACGAGAAGTCATAGAAAGTACTGTGTAAGGGTTTTTTCGCTTTTTTCCCTGAGTCATGAAAATATTGAAGACAACGCAAGCGTATTATCCGTTCCAGGAAAAGGGCGGGCCCGCCGTCAAAGTCCGATCGATCGCCTTAAGGCTCGCACAAAGCGCACACTCGGTGACGATTTTGACTGCTGACTGGGGATTCGAACCGCGCATGGCTCCAGAGATGACGGCCGAAAAATGCCTCTGGGGCTGGCGCGCACAGGAGCGAGGCGTGGAAGCCGTTTTCCTTCGAAACGCCGGACGTTTCAGATCCCTCTCGCTGAATCCGGGAATGTTTGGATTTTGCCGCGAGCGTTTGAGTGATTATGACCTCGCACACGTCTACGGACTGTACGATCTGCTCGGGCCCACCGTGACTTTTTTTTGCAGAGAGAATCTCATTCCTTATGTAGTGGAGCCGATGGGGATGTTTCGTCCCATCGTTCGCAATATCGGATTGAAGAAGGCTTATCATTGGATGCTCGGGAATCGTCTTCTTGCTGGAGCCTATCGATTGATCGCCACGTCGGACCAGGAAAAACAGGAGCTCGTGGACGGAGGAATCGACTCGGCGCAAATTGTGGTCAGACGGAATGGCGTGGAAATGCCAGTTTCCATACCAGCCTGCGGCGCTTTTCGCACGGAATGGCACGTTCCGCGCGATGCAACCCTGGTGCTTTATCTTGGAAGAGTGGAAGCAAAGAAGAGCCCCGGCTTGCTTATCGAGGCTTTTGCACGGTGGCGCAAAATATCACCATCGGGTGCGAATTCGAATTCTGTCCTCGTAGTTGCCGGCCCTGAAAAGGATCGAGGCTATTCGGCTCAGCTGAGGTCCTTAACGTGCAGCTTGGGTATTTCGGAAGCGGTTCGTTTCACCGGCCCGCTCTATGATGAGCGTAAGTGGAGTGCGTATCGCGATGCGGATGTCTTTGTCCTGCCCTCGCAAAACGAGAATTTCGGCAACTCGGTTGCCGAGGCGATGGCCTGCGGGACGCCGGTGATTGTCACGGATCAATGCGGCATCGCGCCGCTTATCGCCGGCAGGACTGGCCTCGTCGCACGGCACGATTTGGATTCGATTGCCAATGCCCTGAAAACCCTGTTGGAAGACGAGAGCACCAGAGCGCGGTTTCGGGGTGCCTGTCCATCAGTGGCGAAAGAATTGTCGTGGGAAAAGCCCGTCACGGAAATGATCGACTTGTATCGAAAAGCTGTGGAACACAATCCAAAACCCGTTTTGCAAACGGCTTAGCGCTGTGTGTGGAATCTGCGGCATTATCGGCAGCGAAAACCGAACGGAAACCACGAAGCGTCTCGATCGCATGATGCGCGCCATGAAGCATCGCGGCCCCGATGGCGAAGGGATGTTTGTCACGAGCCATGCGGGAATTGGGATGCGGCGGTTGAGCATTATCGACCTGCCTGGAGGTCAGCAGCCGATTTGGAATGAGGCCGGGACGCTGGCTGTGGTTTTCAATGGTGAAATTTACAATTTTCGAGAATTGCGTCGCGCGCTCGAAAGTGAAGGCCACGTCTTTCGCACTCAGTCGGATACCGAAGTCATGGTCCACGCCTATGAAAAATGGGCCAGTAGCTGCGTCCAACATTTGCACGGTATGTTCGCGTTTGCCATTGTGGAAATACCGGACGGCAAGGCCGGCGCGGCGCGGCGCGTTTTCCTGGCGCGCGATAAGATGGGCATCAAACCGTTGTACTACGGCGTGGCCGATGGCAAGTTTTCCTTTGCCTCCGAAGTGCGCGCTCTGTTGGCAAGCGGAAGCTTCGCTCGCTGCCTTTCAGCCTCCGCGGTTTCCAGTTATCTCCTGTTCGGCGCGGTCGGAGAGCCTGTAACGTTGATTGACGGAATTTATTCCGTCCCTCCGGGATATTGCGGTTATGTGTCCTGTGACGCTGCCTCCGCGTCGTTTGCGCTTCAACCTTATTGGAACGTGACCGAGGCAACCAGCTCCTCCGTCCTGGATTCCCGGCAATCCCCGGCGGCGCAAGTGCGCTCGGCCCTGCACGATTCCGTCAAACATCATTTGATCGCGGACGTGCCGCTGGGGATTTTCCTAAGCAGCGGGATCGACTCAACGGCAATCGCGGCTGTTGCCAGCAGGCAGCATTCAGGTATCAAGACATTTACGGTGGCATTTTCCGAAGAGAGGTTCAGCGAAGGAGCGGTCGCCCGCACCACCGCAAAATCTCTCGGCACGGATCATTCTGAGTTACTGTTAACCGCAGATGAGATGCACACGCGGCTGGATGAAGCAGTCGCCGCCTTCGATCAACCAAGCGCCGATGGAATCAACACGTATTTCGTATCGTGGGCGGCGAGGCAGGCGGGTCTGAAGGTCGCTCTGTCCGGACTCGGCAGCGATGAGCTTTTCGGAGGATACAGTACATTTTCATCGACCTCGCGAATCGCGATGCTGGCATCCTTGTCCCGCTACATGCCGCGCGGCGTGCGCAAAGCGGCCTCCGCAGCTCTGTTCTCGATCGTCTCTCGTAGTAAACAGCCCGATGCAGTTCAGAAAGCGAACGCTGCATTCCTGACACCATCGGATCTGCCTCATCCTTACTTTTTCGCGCGAATGCTTTTCCCACCGCAACACGTCGCGCGGTTCTTACGCGGCGCTGAACTTCGGTCGTTGGATTCAGCTTGGCGGCCTTGGCTGTCAAATGCCGCCAGTGATGCCGGAGTCCTCGACTCCTTCACTTCCGTTTCGTGGCTGGAAATCCGGTCATATCTTGCTAGCATGCTTCTGCGGGATACCGATTCGATGAGCATGTGCCACTCACTCGAGGTTCGCGTACCCTTTCTGGACGATGCTCTCGTGAGGACGGTGCTAAGTTGTCCGGCGACAGCGAAGGACAAAAGGCACGCCCGGAAGGCTCTGCTGATTGAAGCGGTTGGAGATTTGCTTCCAACGAGTGTAATCGACCGGCCAAAGCGCACATTTACCCTACC
>DATFQU010000330.1:0-10746 GCA_035264005.1 Candidatus Acidiferrales bacterium | reverse complement strand
CGGCGCTGAATCCGCTCTCTATTTCTCCTCCGGCTACGCTGCGAACGTCGGGCTGCTCAGTTCGATCTTGCAGCCGAACGATATTGTCTTTTCCGACGCGCTCAATCACGCCAGCCTCATCGACGGCATTCGCCTCTCTCGTGCGCAAAAAATAATTTACCCGTATCGCGACCTGCAATTCCTCGAACGCGCGCTTCAGCAGCACGCGCACACACACGCCGCGAAAGTTATCGTCACCGAAAGCGTTTTCAGCATGGAAGGAGACGTCGCGCCCCTCGACGCTCTTGCGAAACTCGCGGAAATCTACAATGCACACCTGATAGTCGACGAAGCGCATTCCATCGGTGTCTGCGGACGCGAAGGTCGCGGTCTCGTCGCTGGCCTCCCGGACCGCAGCCGCATTCTTGCCACCGTGTATCCGTGCGGAAAAGCTCTTGCCTCCTGCGGCGCTTTCGTCTGCTGTGGCGCGGCCGTGAAAAACTATCTCGTCAATCGCGCCCGCAGCTTCATTTTCAGCACGGCGAACCCTCCCTACATCGCGCATCAAATCCGCGCTGCCCTCGCCCTCGTCCGCGAAGCCGGCGACCGCCGCGCGCATCTCCGCCAAATCTCCGCCGCTCTTCGCGCTGAACTCGCCGCTGCCGGTTTGCGCTGCGGCTCCGGAGACACGCCTATCGTCCCCGTGATTCTTGGCTCCAACGAATCTGCGCTGCGCGTCGCCTCGGAATTGCAATCCACGGGATTCGCCGTCAAAGCCATCCGCCCACCCACCGTTCCGCCCGGCGCCGCGCGCGTTCGCATTTCGTTAACCAGCAACACTTCCCTCGAAGACGTTCACCGCCTCGCGCAATCTCTCATCACGGCCTCCTCTTCCCGCAACGAATCGCTCGCGCATGCCTAGCCGTCTTTTCATCACTGGCACGGACACCGGTGTCGGCAAAACCACCGTCGCAGCCCTTCTCTGCGCTGCGCTCGACGCAATTTACTGGAAGCCTATTCAAACCGGCACGCGCGAAGGCTCCGATCGCGCGACCGTGATTCGCCTCGCGGCGCTTCCGCGCCATCGCACGCTTCCTGAAACCTATCGCTTCTCGCCTCCCGTTTCGCCGCATCTCGCCGCGCGGCGCGCTGGCGTTCGCATCGATCTCCGCAAAATAAAATTCCCGAAACTCGCCGCTCACGAGAATTTGATCGTCGAAGGCGCGGGCGGCGCGCTCGTTCCCATCAATTCCAATCAGCTCATGACCGATTTAATGTCCCATCTCGCCCTCCCCGTAATTCTTGTCTCGCGCACATCGCTCGGCACCATCAATCACACGCTGCTTTCCATCGCCGCGTTGCGCGCTTCGCGTCTCAACCTTCGCGGAGTCGTCATGGTCGGCAAACCGAATCGCGACAATCGCCGCGCCATCGAACACTACGGCGAAGTCGAAGTCGTCGGCGCCCTACCCTTCCTCGCAAAAATCAATCGCGCTACACTGCTGCAGGTTTTTCGCGCGCACTTCGACGCGAAGAGCTTCACTCGATGAACGCTCCCCTCCACATCTGGCATCCTTTCTCGCAGGAAGCTCTCGACCCCTCGCCACTCCACATCACCAAAGCCCAGGGCGTATATCTTTACACCGCCGACGGCCGCCGCATCATCGACGCCATCTCTTCCTGGTGGACCAATCTCCACGGCCACTGCCATCCCGCCATCATGTCCGCCATCGCCGAACAAACCGCAAAAATCGACCACGTTTTACTCGCCGGTTTCACGCATGACCGCATCGAAGAACTCGCCGCCTGCCTCCGCAAAATCCTGCCGCCCGAACTCACAAGCATTTTCTTTTCCGACGACGGTTCCACCGCCGTCGAAGTCGCGCTGAAAATCGCCGTTCAGTATTGGCAAAATGTCGGCCGCCCGCAGAAGACTTCCATCGTCGCTCTGGAACACGCCTATCACGGAGACACCGTCGGCGCCATGTCCGTCGGCGCGCGCTCCGCCTTCAGCGATCCCTTCCGCAATTTTCTTTTTCCCGTGCATCGCGTCCACAGCGCGTATTGTTATCGCTGCCCCGTCGGAAAAACTCGTGCCACCTGCGACATCGACTGCGTCGGCCAGCTCGCGCGTCTGCTCGAAGAAAAGCATTCCGAAATCGCCGCCGTCATCGTCGAGCCGCTGCTCCAGGGTGCGGGCGGCATGATCGTTCATCCGCAGGAATTTCTGCAGCGCGTCCGCCAGCTTTGCAGCGAATACGGCGTGCTCCTCATCGCCGACGAAGTGCTCACCGGATTCGGCCGCACCGGCAAAATGTTTGCCTGCGAACTGGCCGCCGTCGTGCCCGATTTAATGTGTCTCTCGAAAGGACTTACAGGAGGAGTTCTGCCGCTCGCTGCCACAGTTTGCACTGAAGAAATTCACCGCGCCTTCGTCAGCGACGATCGCGACCGCACGTTTTATCACGGACATTCCTACACCGGAAATCCCATCGCCGCCGCCGCAGCCGTCGCCAGTTTCAAAGTCTTCGAAAACGAGCCTGTCTTCGACCGCATCAATGCAATTTCAAAAATTCATCAGCAGCGCCTCGACGCCATCGAAAATCATCCCGCCGTCGGCGACGTTCGTTGCATCGGAACTGTCGCCGCCATCGAACTGCGCGCCGACGACGCCGGATATTTTTCGCGCCTTCGCCCCAAGCTCTACGATTTTTTCCTCGACGCCGGCATTTTGCTGCGCCCGCTCGGCAACGTGATTTACATTCTGCCGCCCTACTGCATCACCGCCGACGAATTGCACTACGTCCACGACCGCATCGCCGACTCCCTCGCCCACATCCCCGCCTGGTCCGCTGCCGCCAACCGCTCCGCCTCCGCTCAGAGTGCATGAGACTGGCACTCCCAGCGCTCATTCGATTATGACTTTCCTTTTCGGCAGCCCATTGCCCGCAACTGTAGAGATGACTCCTGTGCGCATGTCCACCTCTCGTATTCGGTTGTCCGCAATATCCGAGAAGTAGAGGTTCCCAAGGGAATCGAGCGCTATCGCGGCAGGCGCAATCTCCGCTTTCGTAGCTTGTCCACCATCGCCCTTGAATCCCCAGTGGCCCGTACCAGCGATGGTGGCAATGAGGCCAGTTCTTCCATCAACACGGCGAATCGTTCCTGCTCCGTTCTCGATGAAGTACAAATTGCCTTCCGAATCGACGGCGATCCCGAATGGGTATACGACGCCGGCTTCTACTGCAGGGCCTCCGTCGCCTGAGGATTGTACCGCTCCATCCCCCGCAACTGTGCTGACGACTCCTGATTCGGCATCAATACGCCTGATGCGATGGTTGAAGTAATCGGCTATGAAGATATCTCCGTTCTCATCGCTGGTTAGAAACCCCGGCAAGTCGAATGTGGCATTGGTCGCAAGACCACCGTCTCCCGAAAAACCCTTCTCCGCCCGTCCCGCCAGTCTCACGGCCTTGCCGTCGGCTATTTCAGCTAAAAGATAGGAGCCATCAACCGAAAAAATAAGAAGTCCGGACTTGGCGAAAACCAATCCCTTCGGGTCGCTGACATCGGCTTCGAGAGGTGGAACGCCGTTCGCGGTGATTTGGGTTCGTGACGCCGGGCCTCCCGCGATCGTACGGATAGTGTGGGTCGCGCTATCGACCTCGCGAATGAAAGCGTCATCCTTGGCATTGATTCCGCCAAAATAAACGTCGCCCTCTTTATCCACGGCCATACTCTCAACGTCATATAGAGAAACGCTGCGCGCCGAGGCGCCTTCCCTAAAGCAACACTCTTTTCCATTACCCGCCACAACGGTCACTGAAGACTTGGAGAAGTCTATTTTCAGAATGCGATGGCCGTAATGCTCCGAGACGTACAGGTTGTTCTTGGAGTCAAACGCGAGCAGGTACGGCCCATTGATCGCATATTCTGTGAGCTTTCGCTTTGTTGCACTCGAAGGGACAAAAGAAAGGAGAACCAAAAAAGCAGTGAACGCCAATGCCAGATCCGTTTCATCCGTTACTCCCCCGCAGAAACTGACTTGCACAATCGACCTCTCCCTTATCAGTTGCCAACGTAATCCCTTGCGATAGTCTGCGATGGACTGCTATCGCGCTGATTCTTCGCGGGCCCCGCAACGTATCGTGGTGGTCGAACTTATGCACTTCATCGAGAATTTTTCGTCACGGTTCGATTGCCGCCGAAACGCGGTTTTGCTTCAGAGTGGAGTTGAACGCTGGGGTTTCCGCGTCGACGAAATGCCTAAACTCGCCCTGGATGCGAGCCAACTCCTGCTTGAATTCATTGTTCACTGCGATTTGCTGCGCGGTAGGAGCCAAGTCGCCGCCTCCGCTGCCTGAACCGGGCGTGCCAACCATTGGGCCAACCATCCAACTGATGCGCTCGTAAAGCTGGACAGGCTCGCGGAAGGCGTCCTCGCTGCGGCCGGTATTATGAACATCGATGAGCTGGGCTTCGAGCCCGGCGGCTTTTTGCTCGAACTCTTTGGCAGCGTTGATGGCACCGGAATACTTGTTGGAGTTCGCTGCGTTCGCGCTCGCTCCGTTACCAGCATTGGCATTGGGATTTCCCGTCGTGCCGAGCATCGAAACCAGATCTTCGACTTGCCGGCGCGTCCATTCGAGATGATTGATCATATCTGCAGCCTGATTCTCTTCGGCCAGCACTTCGCGCGCAAACTGCACTTGCGCATGAATGCTTTGTTCCGTGCCCGGAGAGTGCGGATCCGGCAAAACTATCAGCGGCACAGACGCTTCATGCGAGCCAGCCTTGACTTGCACGGTGTAATTTCCTGGCGGAACAACCGGTCCCGCAGGCGGAATGCGGGTGCCGTACGCGGCATAGTTGCGGTGAACCTCAGCCCAGGGCGCATCAGGCGGCGTGACCTGCATCTTTATGGCTGATCCCGGTTCATAGCGCAAGTCCCACCAGACGCGGTTGAATCCGGCGTGCCCGTCAACTTTCAGCGCACGAATTGTTTCGTTGGCCCTTGCAATGGTGACCTCGACACTCTTTTCGGGAGCGGCAAGGCGGAAGTTGATGTCTGCGCCGTAAGGAGCGTTCTCGCCGGTGACATGGCTGCCGACGTCGGCCTCGCGCGCGTTATCGACATTGCGGAAGCGGTAGACGTTGCGCGGCTTGAACACATGAAAATCCTCGTCCTGCGTGGAGTCCCATTCGCGCAAAGGAGTAATGTCGTCGAGAATGTAGACGCCCCGGCCGTGCGTGGCGAGGACGAGATCGTTGAACCCCGGCTGGATTTGCACGGTATACACAGGCGCGGGAGGCAGATTGCTCCGAAGCCTGGTCCAGTGGTCGCCGTCGTCCCAAGTAACGTAGAGTCCGTTGTCCACACCAAGGTAGAGCATGCCTTTGCGGACCGGGTCTTCCGTAATCCAGTGCGCGCTGCTGTTCATGCTTTTCGGAACAGTTTCCGTGATGAGCTTCCAGCTTGCGCCGTAATCGGTGGTCTTGTATGCGCGCGCATCGTAAATTCCTACGTGCTGCAAATTAACAGTGATGTAACACGTTCCGGCATCAAAACGCGAGGGCTCGACGTTCCACACTGTGCCCCATGCAGGCAGGTCAGGAATGTTTTTCGTCACGTTGGCCCAGTGCGCGCCACCGTCTTGCGTAACGTTAACCTGACCGTCGTCGCTTCCGGTCCAAATCACGCCTGCCTTCACTGGCGATTCCGCGATGGAATAAATTGTCGCGCCGTCATAGGTGACAAGGTCATCCGAGCTGATTCCGCCGGAATCTGTTTCGTGCTCAGGATTGTTTGCGGTGAGATCCGGGCTGATGACTTTCCAGGATTGGCCGCCATTTTCGGTCATGAAAACGACTTGCGCGCCAACGTAAACCCGGTTGTGGTCGTGAGGCGAAATGGCGATGGGCGTGACCCAGTCCCAGCGGTATTTCATTTTTGCGGGCGGCCAACCATACGATGTAACGGGCCATGCCGTCACGTCGCGGGCCATGCCGCTGCGGAAATCCATGCGATCGATGCGGCCGTTGTCGCAGCCCGACCAGACGATGTTGGGATCGGTGGGATCAGGCACCGCATACCCGTCTTCGCAGCCGCCTGTGCTGGTGATGTAGCCAAGCGACATCCCGCCGCCGAAAAATCCGCCCGACAAGATGCGGCTGGGTCCGCGGAACGAAGAGCGATCCTGCAAGTTGCCCATCACGTGATAAGGAATGTCGCTATCGGCGTAAACGTGATACGCCTGCGAAATCGGCAGCACGAAACGCTGGTAACTTGCGCCCCGATTGTTGCTGATGCTGATCCCGGCGTCGTTGGCGATGAGAACGCGGTTCGCGTTTGTCGGATCGATCCAGACATCGTGGTTGTCGCCTCCGGCGGATTCGAGACCCGTGGCGGGCGGCGGGCCGCTCGTTGGCTCCGCAGGACCGGCGCCAGAGCCGCCACGAAATCCGGGCTGGAACAAAGTGTTGCCGCCATCGCGAGACATACTGAAGGCGACAGAAACGAAATAAAGCAGGTTCTCATCATCGGTTGACACCGCAAAGCGCGTGTAATACGGCGAACGCTCCGTGGTCACGTGAGACTGGTTCACAAGAACCCAGGTGCGGCCGCGATCATCAGAGCGATAGAGTCCTGGTGTTGTATCTTGCACGAGGGCATAAACACGATTCGGATTGCTCTGCGCAATCGCGACGGCAACTTTGCCGAGCGGATGATCGGCAAGCGGAAGGCCGTGGCCTGAAATCTTGCTCCACGTGCTGCCGCCATCGCGGCTGACGTAAACGCCGCTGGACGTGCCTCCGCTGTCCAAATTCCAGCGGTGAATCGAAACCTGCCACATGCCCGCGAACACAGTGTTCGGGTCGGCGGGGTCCATGGCTAGCTCGGAACAGCCTGTGTTTTCGTCAACGAAAAGGACTTGCTGCCACGTTTTTCCTCCGTCATCCGTCCGGAAAATCCCTCGCTCGTGCTGCGGACGAAACGCCTGTCCAACGGCGCACACAAACGCGCGATCGGAATTGTGCGGATCAACAACAATGCGCGCAATGTGCCCCGTCTGTTCAAGGCCGATGTGCTGCCAGCTTCGGCCGGCGTCCGTGCTTCGGTAGACCCCATCGCCCATTGCATAATAGGGACGAATCAGCCAGGACTCGCCTGTGCCCGCATAGATGACGTTGTGAGCCGAAGGCGCCATCGCCAGTGCGCCAACGGCGGCGACGTCCTCATGATCGAAAACTGGCTCCCAATTCGTGCCGGCATCCGAGGTCTTCCATATCCCGCCATCCGCCGCCCCGATGTAGACAACGTTCGGATTTCCCGGCTCGCCGATGATCGACGCGACGCGATTCCCTTCCGGGCCAACAAATCGGAAGTGCAAGGCTCCAAAAGGATCACCGCTGTTTTCAGGAGCGCGGCGGCCTTGGGCGTAAATGCCTAAAGGTAAAAGGACACAGAAAGCGGCGATGACCACGAAAAAAAGTAGAGCACTCCACAACTTGTTCACACGATTGCTGTCATCCATTGCTAGCTCCCCCTGAACACCTCGAGAAATCCGCGGCTCGGAACGCAAAATCCGCAGCCCGTTGTCAAATTCGGCGCTAAACTACAGCACCGCAGTGGCCGGGTTCAAGCGAAATTTCCAGGAATTAGGATAGATGTAATCCGATTATTCATTTGCGGGCGTTCGAATTCGGAACTTGCGCGCGGCACTTGTACGCGGAACCGCTAGGCTCGAGATAATTCTCTTTGGAAACGCGCGCGGTTCAAAGCACGTCCGAGTCATGGGATTTGCGTGAGGAGACCATGAAGATTCAATCGAGGTTTGCATTCGCAGCAGTCTTGGTGTGCGCGTCGGCTCTTTTGATTTTCGGAGGCTCACTCGGACGTGCGCAATCAGAACCGGGTGTCACTAAAGTTTTCAAGGGAATGGAGTGGCGCCTCATTGGGCCCTTCCGTGGTGGACGTGTGGAGGCCGTCACCGGAGTTCCGGACGATTCGTTCACGTATTACATGGGCGCCGTAGGCGGGGGAGTCTGGAAGACGACGGACGCTGGCCTAACGTGGGATCCTCTCTGGAATAAAGGTTCTGTGTCCTCGATCGGAGCTATCGCCGTGGCTTATTCCGATCCGAACATTGTCTATGTCGGCACCGGAGAAGCGTGCCCGCGAGGCGATGCCACTTACGGCAATGGAATGTACAAATCCACAGATGCGGGCAAAACATGGCAGCACATCGGCCTTGCGGACAGCCGGCACATTGGAAAAATTCTCGTCGACCCGCATGATCCGAATCGTGTTTTTGTTGCGGCGCTCGGCCACGTCTACGGGCCGAACACCGAACGCGGCGTTTTCCGTTCAATGGATGGTGGACAGACGTGGACCAAAGTTCTTTATAAGAACGATACGATGGGCGCCGCCGATCTTGTTTTCGATCCCACCAACACGCAAATCCTCTACGCCGCAATGTGGACCGTGCAGCGGACGCCCTGGAGTTTGACGAGCGGCGGGTCGCCGTATGATGGACTCTACAAATCCACCGATGGCGGCGACACCTGGCAAAAACTCGGCGGTACAGGCTGGCCGCAAGGTGTACTGGGGAAAATCGGCGTCGCAGTTTCTGCGGCGAATCCAAATCGCGTTTACGCACTCGTCGAAGCAACCGGTGAACAGAAAGGATTGTATCGCTCCGAAGACGGTGGACAGAATTGGCAATTCGTAAATGGCGAACACGATTTGATTCAGCGGCCCTGGTACTTCACCCATTTGTGGGCGGACCCGAAAAATGCGGACACAATTTACATTCAGGACATGGGCGTGTTCCGCTCGACCGACGCGGGAAAAACATTTAAGCGTATGAACTCGGTCCCCCATGGCGATAATCACGCCCTATGGATCGATCCCAACAATTCTTCGCGAATGATTATCGGCAACGATGGCGGCGCGACAATTTCGAACAATTATGGAAAGACGTGGAGCACAATCTACAATCAGCCGACCGGCCAGTTCTATCACATCGCCGCAGACAATCAGTTTGATTATCGCGTCTACGCGGCTCAGCAGGACAATACGACAATTTCGATCGCCACACGCACGCGCCACGGAAGCATCACTGGCGACGATTACTACCCTGTTGGAGGCGGCGAGAGTGCCTACATCTTTCCGAGCCCCGCCGATCCAAACATAGTCTTTGCGACCGACAAAGAGGTCTCTTACATCCGGCGGTTCGACAAGCGAATCGATCAGGAGCAGGACATTTCGGAGTGGCCGACTTCGGTAGATGGTTGGGGAGCCGACGTCGCAAAGTACCGCTTCAACTGGACCGAACCGATTGCAATTTCTCCGTTTGACCCTCACACGATTTATCACGCCGGAAATGTGCTATTCAAATCCATTGATGATGGCCAGACCTGGAAAATTATCAGCCCGGACCTGACGCGCAACGATAAGAGTAAGCAGCGGCGCTCCGGCGGACCAATCACCGGCGACAACTCAACGATTGAATATTACGACGTAATTTTCAGCATGGTCGAATCACGCTTGCAGAAAGGACTGATTTGGGCGGGCACCGATGACGGCTTGGTGTGGGTGACGCGGAATGGCGGCGCGCACTGGGAAAACGTGACCCCGAAGGATCTGCCTGCGTGGAGCAAGGTGAGCCTGATCGAGGCTTCGCCCCATGCCGCCGGTACAGCCTACGTCGCCGTCAACCGATTCAAGAATGACGACCTGAAGCCGTACATCTGGAAAACAACAGATTACGGCAAGACATGGACATCCATCACCAATGGCATCCCGGAAGGTTCGTTTGTACGCGCCGTGCGCGAAGATCCCGTCAGCCGCGGACTGCTTTTTGCCGGCACGGAACAGGGAATTTTCGTTTCCTTCGACGATGGCGCGAACTGGCAGTCGCTACAACTGAATTTGCCGGTGAGCTCGGTACGCGACTTGATCATTCACGGCGACGATTTAGTGGTCGCCACGCACGGAAGAGCGATCTGGAGTCTGGATGACATCACGCCCTTGCGCCAGTTTGGTCCGGCGCTGGCGGATTCGGATGTTCACCTGTTCAAGCCTGCGGTCGCGTATCGCGTGCGGCGCGGCGGCGGATTTGGCCTGATCGGCGGCGGCCCAACAGCCAAGAATCCTCCGAATGGGGCGGTAATTGATTACTATTTGAATGCGGTGCCGCAGGACGAACTTACGATGGACATTCTTGATGCGCAGGGCAAAGTTGTGCGTCACATCACTAGCCACAAACCAGCCAAGAACGCTCAAGAAGATGAAGGAGGTGGGTCCGGTAGCGGAACGCCCCAGCCATTGCCTGCGAACGATGGATTCAATCGCTACGTTTGGGATTTGCGCTACCAGCCGCCAGCGCAACTAACCACCGGCCCGCATCCTGCGCTTGGCGGCGCGGCGGTCAGTCCTAGTGCGCTTCCCGGCGCATACACCGTGCGGCTGAACATCGCAGGAAAAACCTTAACTCAACCGCTTATCGTTAAAATGGACCCGGAAGTAAAAACGAGCGAGGCCGACCTGACGCGCCAATTTGCGCTCGTCTCGCAAATTCGGGACAATCTGAATGAATTGATCACGACCGCAAATCAAATCCACGCTTTGCGAGAACGCCTCGCGAAGATCTTGAAAAACTCATCCGCTGGGAACGAAGCCGGCAACGCTCGCAGTCTGGACGAAAAAGCGGCGGACATCGAGAACGCAATTTACGAACCGAATGATATGGCTCCGGAGGACAT
>DATFQU010000329.1:0-3863 GCA_035264005.1 Candidatus Acidiferrales bacterium | reverse complement strand
CCAGCGCCGCCAGCGACTTGCCAGCCGATGCGAGAATTTCCTGCGAAACAACGTCTCCCGCCACAGCTGCGGCCGTCACCAACGGGAAAATTGGCGGAAACACATTGTCGGGACGCTTCGCAATCCGTCCGCGAACCACTTCCCAATCGTGCGTCTCCTGCGCCAACAGAATTTTGTCTCCGAGCAGCGTCGCGGGCCCAACGCCGTCGCGAGCCGCCATCGCAGCCTTCACTGCGCGCCTGCCAATGTCGTAAGCGCTGCCATCGTCGCCAATCCAAGGTCCCCAGCCGCCCGCGCGCGCCACTTTCCCTTCCGAGTTGCGCCCTCCCACCGCCGAACCCGTCCCGGCAATAATCACGACCGCCGGCCCTTCTTCTGCCGCTGCGCTCACCGCAAGCTCGATGTCCGTGACGACGCGCACCTCCGCGTGCGGGAACGCGTGCGTGAAATAGGATTTCATACGCCGCGCAATCCTGGGCCGTCCCGCGCCAGCAATTCCCGCGCAGATCGCGCGAATGTGTTCAGCATCGCGCCCCGCATCGGCAAGAGCTTTCCGCGCCGTTTCGCCGAGCACGTCGCAAGCCTTCGCAAAGCCCGCGCGCATGGGATTCGCGCCTCCGCCGCGCGCCTCCGCCAGCAAACGCCCCGCGCCATCGATGAGCGTGCAATCCGTCTTCGTTCCGCCCGCGTCAAACCCGAGAAAGAGGCTCATCTTGAGGTCGCTCCTCGCATCGCCAGCGCGCAAAAAACTTGTTGAGCATCACGACGAATTGTTGACACCACTCGAACATCGCGGATAGCATCGCGCGATTTCTGCGGATCGGACGGAATGCGCATCGGCATCGTTGACCTAGCCATTATCGTGCTCTATCTCGTCGGCGTCACGCTTTTCGGTCTGCGCTACGGCCGCAAACAGCACACCATCCGCGATTATTTTCTTGGAGGGCGCTCCGCGCCGTGGTGGGCGCTCGCCTGCTCCATCGTCGCGACGGAAACTTCGACGCTCACCATCATCAGCACGCCGGGCATCGCCTACGCAACGAACATGGCTTTTTTGCAACTGGTCATCGGCTACCTCGTCGCACGCGTAATCCTCTGCATCATTCTAATCCCGCAGTACTTTCGGGGCGAGTTTTTTACCGCTTACCAACTGCTCGAAAAGCGATTTGGCGCGCGCACAAAATCGGCTGCTGCCAGCATCTTCGTCGTCACGCGGGCGCTGGCCGAAGGCGTGCGTTTCGCGGCCATCGGCAAAGTCGTCAGCGTCGCGCTCGGATTCAACGACCGCGTCTCTGTCGCTGTTATCACGCTGCTCACGCTTATCTACACTTTCGAAGGCGGCATGCGCGCCGTCATCTGGACCGACGTGATGCAATTCTTCTTGTACATCGCCGGCTCGATCGCGGCATTTTTCCTGCTGCTGCACAGAATTCCTTTCGGCTGGGCTGGTGTGACTCATGCCGCAGCCGCGGCCGGCGACAAACTCCGCGTCTTCGATTTCCACTTCAGCTTCACGCAAAGTTACACATTCTGGTCCGGCGTGATTGGCGGCACTTTTTTGACCATGGCCAGCCACGGCACGGATCAAACCATGGTGCAGCGCCTGCTCGCCGCGCGTTCCGAACGCGACAGCAAAAAAGCGCTTCTCGCGAGCGGCGTGATTATTTTCTTCCAATTCGCTCTGTTCCTCGTCATCGGCGTGATGCTCTACGTCTACCGCCAGCACATTCCATTTCCGTCTCCTGAACACGATCCCGACCGGCTCTTCCCCGAATTCATCGTCACGCAAATGCCGAAAGTGCTCGCCGGAATTGTCCTCGCCGCGATTTTCGCCGTCGCTATGTCCAATGCCAGCGGCTCGCTCAATTCCCTCGCGTCTTCGAGCATGATCGATTTTTCGCGCGCGCGCGGCGCCGCCGTTGAAGCCGACGCCAAGAAGCAGGTGCGCCGTTCGCGTCAGTGGACAATTTTCTGGGGCATCCTGCTTGGAACATTTGGCATGATTCACTGGGGGCCAGTCCTGGTGGCAGGGTTGACGATTGCTTCCATCACTTACGGCAGCTTGCTGGGAGCGTTCCTGCTCGTGATTTGGAATCCGCGCGCAACCGGCCGTGGAGCAATCGCCGGAATGGTCGCAGGACTTCTCGGCATGACCGCCATACACTTTTTCACGTCGCTCGCGTGGACGTGGTATGTCCTTGCAGGCACGATCATCACGTTTGTAATCGGCTCGGTTGTTAGTTTCACCGGAACACGCAGCACAGATTCGACTGCTACCGTTTCGCCATGAACACACCAAACCAAAAATCGCCAGAATTGATTCGCGGCCTGGGGGCGTGGGCCGCAGCGGCCATCGTTATCGGCACCATGGTCGGCACGGGAATTTTCATCAAGCCGGCCAGCATGGCGCAGGCGGCAGGAACCGTCGGCTTGGTAACTCTCGCATGGATCATTGGCGGTGTGCTTTCACTTTTAGGTGCGTTGGCCGTGGCAGAACTTGGTGCGGCCATTCCCGAAGCCGGTGGCACTTACGCGTATATGAATCGCGCATACGGTCCTGTGTGGGGCTTTGTGTTTGGCTGGACGTACTCCATCATCGGCGCGCCCACGTCCATCGCCACCATTGCCGCCGGACTTCTGCAATTCGCCAGTTTTCTTTTTCCCGTGATTGGCATGCCGCTGCACGTCTTCCACTTCAATTCGATTTTCACACACGCGCCCAGCACTTTCGCTTTCACCTGGGCCCAGCCCCTCGCGGTCGTCGCGATCGCGCTCATCACATTCATCAACTATTTTGGCGTGCGCCTCGGCGGCCGCGTGCAAGTGGTGCTGACGATCATCAAGATCGCCGCGGTCGTCGCCATCATCTTCATCGGGTTCTTCCTTGGCAAAGGCACCGTCACGAATTTTCACTCCGCCTCTGCCGCATCCTCGACAGTTCACCTCGGACTCGCCGCCGGGCTCATGACTGCCGTAGCCAGCGCGCTGTGGGCCTACGACGGCTGGATCAATCTCACTTTCGTCGGCTCCGAAATCAAGAATCCAGAACGCAACATTCCGCTTTCGCTGATCCTCGGCGTCTTCCTGGTAGGCGCGATTTTCATCGCGATGAGCGTCGCGTGTTTCTACGTGTTGCCGTTTTCGCAAGCTGCTTCATCGCCGCACATCGCATCCGACGTCGTCGCGCGCGCCACAGGAGCCAGCTCCGCCACGTGGCTCACGATTATCATGATAATTTGCGCCCTCGGCACGCTCAACTCATCGATTCTCACCAACGCTCGCGTCGACTACGCCATGGCGCGCGATGGCCTTTTCTTTCGCGTCGTTCGCGGAGTGCATCCGCGCTTTCGCACGCCGGCCAATGCGCTCGTGTTTCAGGCGATCCTCGCTTCGTTACTGGCGCTCAGCGGAACATTCGACGATCTCTCGTACCTTTACGTTTTTCTCGTCTGGATTTTCTACGCCGCGCAAACCGCCGGCCTGATCGTCTTGCGCTTCAAAGAACCAAATATGCCGCGGCCCTACAAAACCTGGGGCTATCCGGTGCTTCCGATTATTTTTATTCTCGGCGCGCTCGCGTTGACCGTGAATTCCCTGATGGAGCGTCCCGGCCGTTCGCTCATGGGCATCGTCGTCATGCTCATCGGCCTCATCTTCTACGCCCGCTGGCGCCACCGCGCCCTCACCGAACAAAATCGCTAGTCTGCGTCGATCGAGCCGAACGCTTTCGCCGGAGCCTCTGGAGTCGTCAGCTCAAGATGAAACAGATGCGCAAGGATCGCGACTCCGTCTGCCAGTCGCGGCCCTGAGCGCGAAAAATAGCTGTTCGCATCCACCGCAAAAACGCGCTTCGAGCGCACGGC
>DATFQU010000328.1:0-29039 GCA_035264005.1 Candidatus Acidiferrales bacterium | reverse complement strand
CACGGGAAGCCATGCGCCGGAGAACTCGCAGCCGGGAATCTGAGGAATTTCCTTGGGCAAGAAGCCGAGTTGCGTGCGCTCCGCTTCTTCCCATTGGCCTCCCTGTGCGCGATCGCGCGCCTCGGTTTCTACCTGGCGCTGCCGGGCTTGGCGGGCGCGCTGGCCGTTCTCGATCTCAGTGCGTACAGTTCGCAGAACGCGCGCGTTGTCCCACGGCTTAAGGACGAAGTCGCGAACGCCTTCACGCATGATTTCGACAGCGAGTTCGACGCTTCCCCACGCGGTCATGGCCACGATCGGAAGAAGCGGATCACGTTCGTGAATTTGGGAGAGCAAGTCGAGTCCCTCGCGTCCCGAAGTTGTATCGCGCGCGTAGTTAAGGTCCATTAGCAAGAGGTCGAAGGAGCGTCGGGATAAAGCTTCCAACAGGGACGCGGGGGAATTGACCAATTCGAGTTCGTAGCCTTCGCCTTTGAGGAGGAGGCGAAGGGCTTCGAGAACGTCGGTCTGGTCGTCCGCGATCAGGACGCGCAGCCCAGAGGATGCTGGCGTTGAACTTGAATCCGTAACCAAATGTGACTCAGAAGGCGCTGCGCATTGCCAGGTCAAAGCTCTCTCCTCGTTGCGAAACAGGGCAGCTATGAAGCCACTCTGTGCCAGCAAGTAAGGCGCTTGAAAAGAATGACTTAATGGGGTTCATGTGGGGCAGGCCGACCTGCTCACGCTCGCTTACGGGATATGGTTGTCGCGTTTTCGGACAGTCAAGCTTTTGTGGCTTGAGCGCTGCCTTCGACGATCCAACCGTCTGCGAGTTGGATTACGCGATTTCCGTAAGCGGCCCAGGCTTCGTTGTGTGTGACCTGGATGATCGTTGTGCCTTCGTCATTGAGCCTTTTCAGCAGATCCATGATCATTTTTCCCTGGCTGGAGTGCAAACTGCCAGTGGGTTCATCTGCAAGGATGAGTTTTGGATTGCCGATTACAGCGCGCGCCACGGCGACGAGCTGCTGCTGTCCGCCGGAAAGCTGGTTGGGATAGAGCGCTTTCTTTCCGACGATCTGGAAGCGATCTAGGATGTCTGCAACCATGCCGTCACGTTCGGACTTTTTGATGTCGCGATAGGAAAGAGGCAGGTCGAGATTCTCAGCGACGGTGAGATTGTCGAGCAAGTGGTATTGCTGGAAGACGAAGCCGATATATTTCTTGTGCAGCTCAACACGCCGGCGGTTATCGAGTTTGTGGACTTCGTGATCTGCAAAATAAAACTGGCCTTTCCAAGCACCGTCGAGCATTCCAATGATGCCCATCAAAGTGGACTTACCCGCGCCGGAAGGACCCATGATGGTGATGAATTCTCCCTGCCGCACATCGAAATTAATGCGGCGCAGGACCCAGGTTTTGCCTGCGCCGGATTCGTAGAACTTCTCGACGTCCAACATTCGAATCACGTTCGTCTCCAAGGAAAACAAAAAACAATTTTACTCAATAACGCAAAGAGCATCAGATCGCAGGTTTTTATTCGCGTCCCTGCCCTTGCGGCGGCGCGAATTTAGAATCATCAACCGGCGCATTGTCCTTCACACTTTTGACCATATACGTTTCGGTCCGACCGTTGGTGTACCAAGTTATCTTGTACGGAATATTGACGCCATCCGTCTGTCGGAAATCGGAGTAGTCTGCTTCAATCGGCAGAGCGCCAAAAATGGTGCGATCGCGGATCATACGGCGCACGAGAAGACCAGATTGCTGGTCAAAGAAAAGAAACTCGATGATACCGTCCGGCGCGGTCGCTTGGACAATGTAGGTCATCTGGTCACCGACCTTGGCTTGGCCGCGCAGGCGTTTGGCCTTGTAGTTCTGCAACGCCGCGATTGGGTTCATTTGGGCTTCGCGGCTTAGCACGATTGCGTCGAATCCGTTGGCTTCAAAGCTTCCGCGATTCGTTGTAATCCAAGCGTGGGTGCCATCGCAGAAAGTCGTCGCGTTCCCTTGCTGGGTGGTAACGACGGAATACATTTCTCCGGGAGCTTTTTGATAAGCTTCGATCGAAGATGTGTGGCCTTCTGTAGTCTGGTCCAGCTGGATGACACGAGTGTTGATTTTGCTCAGCGCATCGGCTCCGCCCTTTGCCTGTGCGAATTTGGCTAGAATGGCGTCGACGGTTGGAGCACCCTGTGCGAGCTGCGAGAACTGCGGCTCGACGGCTTCCGCGGGAAGCGCTGGGACGCCCATCGGTTCGTTGTGGCCCTGATGACAGGTAAAGCAGCTGACTTGAGGACGACCGCCAAAATTGTTGTTATTAATGGCGAACATCATGGTCATCATTTTGCGAGCCGTTTGTTTCTCCTGCTTGTCGTCGGAAGCGAAATTATCCTGCACGTGGCAGAAGTTGCACTCGACGCCTAGAGCGCTGGTGATGTAGCGCATGCCGGGAATGAGCTGGGACGCCGGAGTGTCCTTGAGGACTTGAATATTTTTGAACTGCTGCGCGGCGGTCTTTTCGGCCGGGGCCGCGGGCTGCGACTGCTGAGCCTGCGCGCCGAGGGTAACCGCAAGGGCCAACGTCGCGGCCGCTGCGAGCAGGGTTGGATGAATCAAAGCGCGCAGTTTCGCGGCCAGTTGCTTCCTGTCTAATCCTCGAAAAACCTTGCGCATCAAGTCCTCCCGAGAGTCACAAGTCGTAGAGATCGCACGCATATAGTCACTAAGAGGGATGCGGGCTCACTGATTCTACGCGAGTTCTCGTTTTTCGCGCGCAGATTTCTGCCGGATGCTCTATTCGTAGCGCAAAGCCTCCGTGGGATCGAGGCGCATCGCCCGGCGCGCGGGAACATAGGAGGCAAGCAGCGCAACGACGCAAAGCAGCACGGCCACGCCGATAAAAGTTAGGGGGTCAAGCGCGCTGATTCCGAAAAGAAGGCTGGATATAAGACGGGCAGCGGCCAAGGACGCGACGATGCCAATCCCGACGCCAAAGGCGGCCATTCGCGCTCCTTCGCCTACGATGAGACGCAGCACATCGCCGCGCTGCGCGCCAAGGGCAATGCGAACGCCTATTTCCTGCGTGCGGCGGGCGACGGAATACGAAACGAGGCCGTAGAGTCCCACAGCGGCCAAAGCCAGCGCAGCGGCTGCGAAGACTCCCGCAAGAAGCAAAAGGAAGCGTTTCTCCGAAAGGTAGCTGCCGAGGGCGTCCGCGAAGGTCGAGAATTCCACAGGAATATTCGGATCGAGCTCATGAAAGATTGTCCGCGCCGAAGGGACGATGGCGCTGGCTGGCAAGGCTGTCCGCAGAACAATTGCCGGCGCACCGTTGCCCAGTCCGCGCTGGCGATAATCCACATAAACCATAGGGGTCATCGGCTGATCCAGTCCTTCGGCATGGATGTCGCCGACAACTCCGATGATGGTGAGCGGCTTCAAGATCCCGTCCATATTGCTGAAGTCGATGGTTTGACCGACTGGATTGCGGTTTGGCCACTTCTCGTGCGCCAGATTCTGGCTAATCAGTGCAACGTTCGGTGCGCTGGGGCCGTCTTGTGAGCCGAACAAGCGTCCTTGAATTAGCGGAATTCCTGTGGCGTCGAAAAATCCTTGGCTCGCCACGGCGCGATCGGCCTGGCCAGTCTGCTCCCTGTTTTGCGCCATGCGTCCCCATTCATCGAAGCTCTTGGGTGCCGGTTGGCCATTCAGAATCAGAAATAAACCGTCGTTGAAGCCGTCCGCGTCCGCAACGGGAAGCGCGCCTGCAACCCCCGCAGACTTGACGCCTGGAATCGCTCGCACCCGCTCCAACACGTTGTTAAGAAATTGTGTCTGCTGCGCAATTTGGGCTTGCATCTGCTGAGGCGTCAGGTCGCCTTGAGACTGTGGCAATGAGAACTTTAAGACCAGCAAATTGCTTCCGCTGAAGCCCGGACTAACGGACATTAACCGCAGGAAGCTCCGGCCCAGGAGACCAGCGCTGACGAGCAAGACGAGCGTCGCGGCGATTTCCCCGACTACCAGCGCTCTGCGCGCTCTCTGGCTGCCGGCACTGTAACTTCGCGAGCCAGCACTCAGCGAATCGCTCAGTTGTACGCCACCCGCGCGCCATGCGGCGAAAAGTCCGAGGCCAACTGCAACAATCAAAGTTGCGCCCACAGTGAACAGAAGGACCATTACATTGAGATCAATCCCCTGCTGGCGCGGCAAACTTGCTGGGAGGATTGCCGGAAGCAGACGCGTGGTCCACGTGGCGAGCAAAATTCCAAGCACGCCGCCGGCGACTGACAGGACCAAGGATTCCGCGAACAACTGCTGTACGAGCCGTCCGCGTCCCGCGCCCAAGGCCGCGCGCACGGCCAATTCCTTGCGACGGGCCGAGGTGCGCGCGAGCAGCAGGCCGGCGACGTTCGCGCAGGCAACTAAAAATAGCAAGATGACTGCGCCGAAGAGAGTGAGCAGAGATGAGCGGACATTTCCGACGATGTCGTCGGCAAGAGGCATAACCGTGGCATCCGTCAGGAAGTAGTCAGACATTTCTTTCTTTCCATATTGGTCGTGAATTCGGCGAGCAATCGTATCCAAATCAGCGCGCGCCTGTTCGATGCTCACACCATCGCGAAGACGAGCGATGCCTTCGCCGTTGTGGGCAGAGCGGCTCAAAGACCAGCCGAGGGGCTCGCGCGGCACCCAGGCAGCTATGCCGGAGGGAAAATCGAATCCCTTCGGCATCACGCCAACGACAGGATAAACTGCGCCGTCCATCGAAAGACGTGCCTGTGAAAGATCGTCTTTGCCTCCGAGGTATCGTTGCCAATAGCCATAACTGACGATCATGGCCTCTGCGCCATGCACCTTTAACTCGTCGGCGGAGAACTCACGGCCTCGGTAGGGTTCCACGCCCATCACTTTGAAAAAATCCTGCGTGACGAGAGCGATGTTCACGCGCACAGGTTCGCTGCCGCCGGAGATCGAATCCGGCCCAGAGAAAAATGTGGCGAGGCCAGCGAGTGTCCTGTTTTGTGAACGAAAATCGAGGAAGTTGGGGTCCGCCAGACGAGTTCGATGACCGTTTGCTTCCTGCTCCCAGACCGTCACGATTCGCTGGGGATTTGGGTAGGGGAGGGGGCGAAGCAAGACGGCATCGATGACGGAGAAAATTGCGGTGGAGGCGCCGATACCGAGAGCCAGAGTGAGAATTGCCACGGCGGCAAAGCCCGGATTCTTTGTGAGTGTTCGGATGCCGAAACGCAAGTCTTGCAAGAACATGTTCGGTACCTCCGAGCGAAGCAGACACACCCCGACTTAAGGAAAAGCAGCCGGGGAAAAAATCAAGAAATTCTTAAACTGCTTGAGTATGCGCACGCACCGTTTCTTCAACGATGCGACCGTCAAATAGGTGAATCGAACGGTCGGCGACGCCTGCGAAACGCGGATCGTGCGTAACCATGCAAATCGTTGCGCCTTCACCATGCAGCTGACGCAGCAAGTCCATGACGGCCTCGCTGTTCTTGGAGTCCAAGTTTCCAGTCGGCTCGTCCGCCAGGAGAATGGATGGCTGGCCGACGAGAGCGCGAGCGACGGCGACGCGCTGTTGCTGACCGCCAGAGAGTTGCGAAGGATAATGCTTCATGCGGTGCGCCATTCCAACGCGCTCGAGCACTTGCTGGACACGCTGCTTGCGCTCCGCCGACGCCATGCTGCGATACGTGAGCGGCAGTTCGACGTTCTCGAAAACAGTGAGGTCGCCGATGAGGTTGAACGCCTGGAAAATGAAACCGATCTCACGATTGCGGATGCGGGTACGGTCCGAAAGCGACAGGTTCGCGACAGGCTGGTTGTTCAGCGTGTAGTTGCCGTCGCTCGGAGAATCGAGCAAGCCGAGAATCGAGAGCAGCGTCGACTTGCCGCAGCCGGAAGGCCCGGCGATGGCGAGGAATTCGCCCACCTTGATTTCAAGATGGACGCCCGCCAGCGCGTGGGTTTCGATTTCGTCGGTGTAGAAAACCTTGGTGACGCCGTCAAGGTGAATCAATGTCTGGGTGCTGTTCATACGCGCTCCTTAATTGCCGCTATCATAACTCTTACTTAATGCGAATTCGATCAAATTGATCATAGGCGGACATGTCGGAGAGGATCACGACATCGCCTACGTTCAGGCCGTTGAGAACCTGCACTTCGCTCACCGAAACCTTACCGATGGCGACCTTGGTGGCCACAGCTTCGGTTCCGCCATTCACTTCCTTGAAGAGCGTGATCGTTGTGTTTGCGTCACCATGCACCGGACGCCCGACATAGAGTGCGTTGCTCAGTTTCGTAATCAGTATGGTACCTTCGACGCTGAGGTTGGGCACAGCGCCGGCAGGGAGCGGGCCATCCAGATGAACGTCCACGGTACGCGTGCCGTTGGTCACGGCGGGATCAATTCGAGTCACGTGCCCCGGAATGATGCCGTTGTGGGTGTCGACCTGCGCCGGCTGATTGAGCTCGACATCTCCGACCTGCGTCTCGGCGATTTGCAGTTGCGCCTTGAGCTTGGTTTGCTGAGCGACGGTGGCGAGCTCCTGTCCAGGAGTCATCTCCTGACCGACTTGGGCGGGTTCGTCCTGCAGTACGCCTTGAATGCCGGCGCGCACAGTCAGTTCTTCCACTTCGCGCTGATAGAGCGCCACGTTCTCCTTGTCCCCATCAACGGTGGCTTGCGCCTGTGCCAATTGCTGCTGCACCGAGGCAGCGTAGGTATCGACCTGCTGCTGGGCAATTTCGTCTTCCGATTTCAACTGCGTGGCGGCAACCTCGTCCTTGTCGTATGTAATCTTCGCAACTACGCCCTGCTTATATCCAGTCTCGTCGGCCTCTAATTGCATCTGGGCCTGCTTATACTGCGACCTAGTGTTGGCGGCGGCGGCGCGGTAAGTCATGAGCTGGTTATCAGCGGTGGCTTTTGCTGTCGCGAGCGCCGCTTGAGCCGATTGGAGCGTGAATTGGGCGCTCTGTAGCTGCTGCTTCAGCTGGGGGTTCGTTAAGATCATGATTACGGAATCCGGCTTGACAGGCGCGCCGGGAAGAATCAGGCGCTGGGACACGCGCCCGTCAGTGCTGACGGAAATTTGAGTGATGGTTTCCGGAACAAGAGTCCCCAACCCGCGAACGTCAATGTCCATCTCGCCGCGCTTAACGGTTCCAGAATCACCTGCCCAAATGGTCGAACCGTCTACCGAAGGAGGCGCAGGCTTCAAACGAGAAAGGCCGTAGGTCACCAGCGGAAGAAGGATTACTATGGCTACAATGTAAATAATCCTGCGGATTTTTTTCTTCCGTTTAAGTTCAGGGCGAACAATATCCAAGTCACTTCTCCTCAATCGGTAGTAGCAGTCGCAATTCGGATGCCGACAACGGGTGCGAGGTAAGCCTAGCTTATACCGAGGGTTAGATGCAACATGCTCACGAAAAGTTGACCTTGCACGCTCGATAGTGGGACTCGGTTGTCCCGCTATCGGACACTGAGAAGCACTGGTACCGTCCTGCTGAGAGAAAGGTTGTTGCTCAGGCAACCGTGCAAAACAACGCAACTCTTAAACTAGGTTCGGGTTATTATCGGTTCACCGCCAAGAGCATCAGAGACACCGTGAATTAAATGGGGAGTTGTGCATTTGAGCGAGCGTTCGCCGCAGGGTACGGTTGCCGCGCCGCCTTACCAGTGTGTCTGGGACCGCATGCGGCGCGTTCTTGGGACTTCGATGAGGAGGAACAAAAGTGTCCGCTAGCATTCGTCGGGTGATGGCTCTGATTCGGGCAGGCCGAAGTTTTTTCGCGGCGCACAAATTTGTTTCTTTGGCGCTTGCGAGTGCTGGGTTGCTGGCACTTCTTATCGTGCCCTTGATTGGGCAAGCACCAACGCGTGCGAAGCCAGGAAGAGAGAAAGACTCCGCGCAGCAGATCAAGAAACGCGAGCAGTGGTTTTTTCATCAACGCGCCTATCCGCTGAAACATATCCCGCCGGATGCGCGAGTGCGAGCTGTGGAGCATCTGGAGCGCATGCGGGCGAATAGCGGAACTTTCATGGAGCACTTCCTTGCGCAAACGCGACTGGGAAATTCGCTTAGTGGATCCAACGCGAACCCTCAGCAGATCACGATCAATATGAGCAGTTGGACGCCGGTCGGGCCGCAACCAACATCCAGCGTTTTTTTCGGGCAGACTTCGGGCCGCGTGAATGCACTGGCGGTCGATCCGTGCGATTCGACCGGAAACACAATTTACGCCGGAGGGGCGCAGGGCGGCGTTTGGAAGACCACGAACGGTGGATCTACCTGGGCTCCGTTGACGGATGCGCAGCTTTCGATTTCAACCGGCGCTATTGCACTTGATCCTGCTCCAGGCGATTGCACGGGCGGACATACCGGCGCGATCTATTACGCCACTGGCGAAGAGAATTTTGCCTTCGACAGCTTTTATGGCGCGGGTGTGTTGATTTCGCACGACGGCGGAACTACGTGGACAAAAGACAATACATTCGTCACGGCGACGAGCGGAACACCGTCGATGATTACTCCGACAAATGAGGGCTTTGCCGGGCCATTTGTCGGCAACCTTGCCGTTGATCCAGCGACGAGCGGATCGAGTCAGGTGCTGCTGGCTGGAATTGAAGGAGTGAGCAGTCCAATTAACTCGGGGATCTGGCGTTCGACTGACGGCGGCGCGGATTGGACGCGCGTAACTCCAACCAGCAACACTACGAACTTTCCTGGACCGAATGATTATGGGACGGGTGTTGCGTTCGACCCGGCAGATACGACTGGCAATACGGCGTACGCGGCGCTGGGTATTCCGGTTTGTGCGAGTACTGTATGCGACCAAGCCGGAGATGAAGAGCTGGATAATGGCGTCTACAAGTCGAGCGACAGCGGAGTGACATGGACCCGGTTGACGTCGTTGGATACTGCGGCGAACGCTGCGGGGTTGAGCACAACGCGCTATGGGCGCATTACGATTGCTACAGGACCAGCGGCCAGTTCCGGCATGCCGGGCGAATTGATCGCTTCCATCGCGGACATCACAACGGGATCAAGCAACTTACTGGCGGCTTTCAAAAGCACGGATGGCGGCAAAACGTTTACCGAGCTTTCGACGCCTGCGTTTTGCAACGCCCAATGCTTCTACGACATGGCGGCGATTATCAGCCCGACGAATCCGCAATTGATCTTTCTCGGCGGGGGACCGGCCGCGATCGGCGGAGCGGATCCGCAGAACTGCGGCAACTTCCCGGGAGGCAGCGGTGTTTCTGCCGCCATTCGTTCAACGGATGGCGGGAATACATGGGCCGACATTTCCTGCGACAATTCGAGCGGGACGTTCATTCATGTGGACACGCATGCTTTTGCGTTCAGCCCCAATGGCAATTTCTACATAGGAAATGACGGCGGGATTTGGGCTTCGCCAAACGTAGCTAGCAGCTCGCCTGGCGCGCAGACCTGGACGAACCTGAATACAACACTAAACCTCACACAATTCTATCCGGGGAATTCGATCCATCCTTCGAATCCTGAAGCAGGATTTGCCGGCGCTCAGGACAATGGCACGCAAACGTTCACTGGCAGCCTGAACTGGGCTGACACGGAAGCTTGCGGAGACGGTGGGTGGACTGCGATCGATCCAAGCACGCCGAGCACGGTTTATGCGGCGTGCGAAGATGTGGGCCAAGTCGGCGTCATCAACAAGAATCAGGTAGACGGCGTTCCCGGAACGAACGGCGGGAATTGGATTGTTTTGGATACACCCACCATGGACTCTGACAACGCGAACTTTGTTCCGCCGCTGGTTCTCGACCCAAGCGCTCCGCAGAATGTCTATTTCGGAACGTTTCGCGTCTGGCAATCGACGAATGGCGGGATTTCGTGGAACGTGGCGTCGCAGGATTTGACCGGAGCAACTACTAATCCCCAATGCAGCGGCGGACTGTGCGTGATTACAAGCGTGTCGGTGGCGCCGAGCAGTTCGAATACTGTCTACGTGGGGACGGACGTTGGCGCGATTTGGGCGTCGACGAATGCAACTTCCGCGACACCGACATTCACCGAAATTGACGCAAGCGGCATGCCCAACCGGGAGGTTACGCAGGTGGTTGCGAGCCCCGCAAACCCGAGCGTAGCGTTTGCTGCATTTTCGGGCTTTTCGGGATTTGCGGATACCGTTGGCCATCTCTTTGAGACAACCAATGGCGGGGGTAGCTGGACCGATATTAGCTGCCACACAGCGAGCTGCGGAACGCCGGGGGCGACTGACCTTCCCAACACGCCGGTTAATGACATCGTCGTGGATGCAAACGATGTCACAAACAACACGTTGTACGCGGCGACTGACGTCGGCGTGTTTGTTACGACGAACGGAGGCACAAGCTGGTCAGAGCTTGCTTCCGGGCTGCCGCATGTTGAGTGCACTTCGTTGAAGCTCAACAGCAACGCGCGGGTGTTGATGGTGGGGACACACGGCCGCGGAGATTGGCAATTGCAGCTGCCCTTTGCGGCAGGCGTCACGTCCGCGCTGACGGCGATCTCGCCGACGAGCACAGCCGCGGGCTCTTCGGGTATCACGCTGACGCTGACCGGATTCGGATTCCCGGCGACGCCAACAGTCAATTTCGGCAGCGCGCAACTGACTCCATCGGCGGCAAGCGCGACGCAGATCACGGTCTCGGTTCCCGCGTCGGCGCTGGCGAATTCAGCGGAAGTGCCCGTGAGCGTAGCGGGCGGCGTGGCGAACTCGCTGAATTTCGGCGTGGAAGGACCGGTTCCGACGCTATCGAGCGCCTCGCCTGGATCGATCACAGCGGGGAGCAATGTGACGCTCACTGTGAATGGTACGAACTTTACGGCCAATTCGGAGGTGATATGGACGCCTGCGACGGGTACTGATGCGAATCTGAGCACGGCGCTCGCGCAGTTGCCCGGGGGAACGAGCACGTCGTTCTCGGTAACCGTTCCCGCAAGCTTACTAACTGCGACGGTGGGGAACGTAACTCCCATCGACGTGCCGAAGTCGCGACCAGGAAGCCCGATGCTTCGTTTCGTGTTGGTATTGTTCGTCGCCATTCTTGGTTTGCTGGCGTGCTTCACTATGCCGCGCTGGCGGCGTGCCGCCATTGGCGCGACGGCTAGCGTGATTCTTCTGTCGGGATTGATCGCGGGCTGCAGCAACAGTAACTCCACCCCTCCACCGATTCATATAGGAAACAGTGTCACAGTGCTTGTGAATGTGAATAATCCCGGGCCCGGGGGCGGACTCTCAGCTCCATTCCAGGTGACGGCGAACTAGCAATAGCTGCTGCATGCGCAAGCGAAAGACGGAACCGCGGACCAGCTTCAGCGGCGGCTAGGAGACTTGCCGCAGCACGTATTGCAGGATTCCACCGTGCTGGTAGTAAGCGGCCTCGACCGGCGTGTCAATGCGGAGGCACGCTGAGAAGGCTTTTTCTTTGCCTGCTGCGTCGCGCGCGCGGATTCGAACATTCTTTCGCGGTTTGAACTGCTCGGCGAGGCCTTCGATTTCGAAAGATTCCTGTCCGGTGAGGTTCAGCGACTTCGCGGTGTCGCCATTCTGAAATTCCAAAGGCAGCACGCCCATTCCAATTAAATTGCTGCGGTGAATGCGTTCAAAGCTTTCGGCAAGAACGGCGCGAATGCCGAGAAGCAGCGTTCCCTTCGCGGCCCAATCGCGCGAGGAGCCGGCGCCATACTCTTGACCCGCGATGACGAGCAGCGGAACGTTTTCCGAGTGGTACTTCTCGGCTGCGTCGAAAATCGTCATCTTCTCGCCGCTAGGTTGATGAAGCGTCCATCCTCCCTCCGTTCCTGGGGCGAGCATGTTGCGCAGGCGAATGTTCGCGAACGTGCCGCGAACCATTACTTCGTGATTGCCGCGGCGCGCGCCATACGAATTGAAGTCCTTGGGTTGCACGCCACTCGCAATCAGATATTTTCCGGCGGGACTGTCGGCGGGAATGGAACCCGCAGGCGAAATGTGATCTGTAGTCACGCTGTCGCCGAGAAAGGCTAAAACGCGGAGTCCCTTAAGGTCCTGAATTGCGACGGGCTTCGGCGGCATGCCGTCGAAAAAAGGCGGCAGCTTGATGTACGTCGATTTTGCGTCCCACGCGTAGAGATCGCCTTTCGGAATTGGCAATGCGCGCCAGCGATTGTCACCCGTAAACACGTCGGCATACTCCTTGTGGAACATATCCGTGGAGACGGACGAGCGCATGAGCGCTTCTACTTCTTGCGGAGTAGGCCAAATATCGCGCAGGTAGACAGGCTTGCCGGATTTGTCCTCACCGAGCGGGTCTTTTTCCATGTCAAAGTCCATGCGGCCTGCTAGAGCGTACGCAACAACCAGGGGCGGAGAAGCGAGGTAGTTGGCACGGCAATATGGATTGATGCGGCCTTCAAAATTGCGATTGCCACTGAGAACAGAGACAGCGACGAGATCATTTTCCTTGATGGCTTTGCTGATCGGCTCGGAAAGGGGCCCGCTGTTGCCGATGCATGTGGTGCATCCATAACCGACCAAATGGAAGCGCAGCTCTTCGAGGAACGGCGTGAGCCCTGATTTTTTCAAGTAGTCGCTGACGACCATCGAACCCGGCGCGAGACTCGTTTTCACCCAGGGCTTCGTGCGCAGGCCGCGTTCCACGGCTTTTTTCGCGAGAATGCCAGCGCCAAGCATCAGTGAAGGATTTGAAGTATTTGTGCAGCTGGTGATGGCGGCGATGACTACCGAGCCGTCGCCAAGGTCGAACCGGTCGCCGTTGTTTTGGACGTGCGTGTGCTTCGGCGCGGTGGCCAATGATTTCTGAAAAACTGCCTTGGCGTGCGTGAGCGGGACTTTATCTTGCGGGCGCTTCGGCCCGGCGATCGTCGGGACCACATTCGCGAGATCGAGTTCCAGTTTATCGGAGAATTCAGGATCGCGCGTCGCGTCGGTGCGGAAAAGGCCCTGCTCTTTTGTGTAAGCTTCCACGAGTTTCACGTGAGCTTCAGCGCGGCCGGTGAATCGGAGGTATGCGAGCGTTTCGGAATCCACGGGGAAGAAACCCATGGTTGCGCCGTACTCGGGAGCCATATTGCTGATGGTGGCGCGGTCAGGAAGGGTTAGGCTGGAAAGCCCAGCGCCGTAGAATTCGACAAATTTTCCGACGACACCCTTTTTGCGAAGCATCTCGGTGACCGTGAGAACAAGATCGGTGGCGGTCGCTCCCTCATGCAGTCGGCCATGAAGCTTGAAACCGACGACCTGCGGAATCAGCATCGACAGCGGCTGGCCGAGCATAGCGGCTTCCGCTTCAATGCCGCCAACGCCCCAGCCGAAAACTCCCAAGCCGTTCACCATGGTTGTGTGGGAATCGGTGCCGACGAGCGAGTCAGGATACGCAAGGTGTTTGCCGCCTTCCTCTCTGCGAAAAACGACGCGTGAAAGGTACTCGAGATTCACTTGATGGCAAATGCCGGTGTCCGGCGGCACGACGCGGAAATTGCGAAAGCTATCCTGTCCCCAGCGCAGGAGCGCATAGCGCTCGACATTGCGCATGAACTCCAATTCAGAATTGAGCGCAAAGGATTGCGGGGTTCCGAACTGGTCGACTTGCACAGAATGGTCAATTACGAGTTCAGCGGGAAACAGCGGATTAATTTTTGCGGGATCGCCACCAAGCTTGCGCATGGCTTCGCGCATCGCTGCTAAGTCTACGACTGCAGGGACGCCCGTGAAGTCTTGCAGTAAAACGCGCGCGGGAAGAAACGAGATTTCTTTGGATGGCTCTTCGGCCGGACGCCAGCGAGCGAGGGCCCGCACGTCATCGGCGTGGACGAATGGGCCAACCTCATGACGGAGCAGATTTTCGAGCAGAATTTTCAGTGAAAAAGGGAACGAGGCAATATTGGCTTCGCCGCTGGTTTCGAGCGACGCCAGACGGAAGATTTCGAAAGATTCTCCGCCGACTTTAAGAGTAGAACGTGCGTTGAACGAGTTCGAAGCTGTGCTCATGAACTTGCGAATGCCTCCCGAACTTGACACAAACATGATAGCGCAATCATCGGCATCACCGTCCAATTTTGCTCGAGCGGATGCACCCGGGTTTGCCGCGCGTACTTTGCGCGTGCCATAATTTCAAACAGCGAAGACCATGAAAGCGGTTCTTATTTCGACCTACGAACTCGGCCGCCAGCCGTTCGGGTTGGCATCGCCCGCGGCATGGCTGCGCGAGGTTGGCGTGGAAGTTACTTGTACCGATACATCGCGCGAATGCCTGAATGAGCGGGCGATTCGTGATGCCGCGCTTGTCGGATTCTATGTGCCTATGCACACGGCGACTCGCCTGGCCGTGCAACTTCTAGGGGAAGTGCAACGGATTAGTCCCGATGCACATATCTGTTTTTACGGGCTGTACGCTCCTGTAAATGAGGCGTGGCTGCGGCAGCTCGGCGTACAGACAATCCTGGGAGGAGAGTTTGAAGAGGGATTGGCGCATCTTGCGAACCGGCTTGCGGACGGGCAGGCTAACGCGACGCAAGAGGAGCCGGTAGTTTCTCTATCACGGCAGGCATTCAAGTTGCCGAGCCGCGACGGGCTGGCGCCGTTGAGTAAGTACGCGCGCGTCGCGTTGCCGGACGGCCAAAAACTCACGGCTGGTTATACCGAGACCAGCAGAGGCTGCAAGCACCGATGCCGTCATTGTCCGATTGTGCCCGTCTATAACGGTGTCTTTCGCGTGGTGGGACAAGACGTTGTGCTGGCGGACATTCGGCAGCAAGTTGCCGCGGGCGCGCAGCACATTACTTTCGGCGATCCCGATTTTTTCAACGGTATCGGTCATGCTGTACCCTTGGTCGAAGCGCTGCACGAGGAATTTCCGAAGGCCACCTACGACGTGACCATCAAGATTGAGCATTTGCTGAAGCATTCCGAGTATTTGCGAACGCTTCGTGAGACCGGGTGTCTTTTCGTCACTAGCGCGGTCGAATCGGTCGACGACGCGATTCTCGAAAAGCTCGACAAACATCACACGAGAGCGGATTTTCTCGAGGTCGTCCGCAGATTTCGGGCTGAGCGATTGGTTTTGCAGCCGACTTTTCTGCCTTTCACTCCGTGGACAACTGCAGCAGGGTATTTGGATCTTCTCGAGATGCTGCGCCGGAGCGAATTAATCGAAAATGTGGCTCCGATTCAGTTGGCGATTCGTCTGCTGATTCCCGTGGGTTCGCGTTTGCTAGAGCTCGATGAGATTCGCGCGAATGTCGGACGTTTCGATCAAGCAGCCATGGTATATCCCTGGAAGCATGCGGATAAACGGGTGGACGATTTATCCGAAGAGGTGCAGCGGATTGTTCATGTCAGCGAAAAAATGAGCCGAACGCGGACCGAAACCTTCGCATTGATTGAGCGGGCGGCGAGGCAGGCGGCTGGCGTGCGGGTAGCGGAAATCGAGCAGCCGATCTTGCCGTCGCGCGCGACGATCCCCTACCTGACAGAGCCCTGGTACTGTTGAGCAGAGCCGACGGGAGACCAGTTGGCCTCCATCGTTAATGCAAGAAAGTCGATGCGGCAGGGTGATGCGTTTGTGTGACCGAACCGGCTTCAGCCGATGACAAATCCACGAAAAAAAATTCTGATTCTTGCAAGCAAGCTTGGTTATCAGACGCGCGGCTTTGCGGATGCTGCGGCGAAGCTTGGCGTGGAAGTGCAGTTTGGTACGGACCGCTGCCACAAACTGGCGGATCCGTGGGGCGATGGAGCGCTCGCGCTGAACTTCACGCTTCCGCAAAAGGCAGCAGTGCAGATTGACCAAGAAGTGAAATCGATGCTGCCAGATGCAATCCTGGCCCTCGGTGATCGTCCTACTGCAACAGCGGCGTATGCAGCTCGAATGCTTGGTCTTGCTGCAAACGATCCGAAGGCGGTCGAGCGTTGCCGAAACAAGCTGAGCCAGCGTGAGGCTCTGCGCGACGCCGGGGTACCCGTACCGCATTTCTTCTCCTTTGGTCTTTGCGACGACATTGACGCCATCCTGCGGATGGTAAATTTTCCTTGCGTAATCAAACCGTTGTCGCTAGCGGCAAGCCAGGGTGTGATACGCGCAAATAATGAGACTGAGTTTCGCGAGGCGATATCGCGGATTCGGGCGCTGCTCGCGGCGCCTGAGATTCAAGTCACTCACGAGGAAGGGCTGGATTCGTTGCTGGTTGAAAGCTATGTTCCGGGAAGGGAAGTTGCGGTCGAAGGCCTTCTGGAAAATGGACGATTCAGAGTGTTGGCGATTTTCGACAAGCCGGACCCGTTAGAGGGCCCCTATTTTGAAGAAACAATTTATGTAACGCCGTCGCGGCTCTCGGCGAAGCAGCAGGTTGATCTTCGCGACTGTGCGCAGCGCGCCGTACGAGCGCTTGGCCTGGAGCACGGGCCGATTCACGCTGAGTTTCGCGTGAACGAGGGCGGGCCTTGGGTGCTTGAAGTCGCGCCGCGGCCGATTGGCGGACTCTGCTCACGCGTGCTACGTTTTGGCCCGGATCGAATTTCGCTGGAAGAGCTGCTGATCCGTACGGCGCTAGGATTAGGCAGAGTTGACATTGAACGCGAATCAGATGCTTCCGGCGTAATGATGATTCCCGTGCCGCGGAGCGGAGTTTTTGAGAGTGTCGAAGGCGTAGAAGATGCAAAGAGAGTCGCCAACATAACAGGAATAGAGATTACTGCGCGGCTCAAAGATTACATTACAGCATGGCCCGAAGGCGCGAGTTATCTGGGATTTATTTTCGCGCGTGCTGCACTACCGGAGGATGCCGAAGCCGCGCTGCGGCAGGCGTATGCGAATCTGCGTTTTGATTTTTCCGGGCGGTTGCCAGTGGAGCATCCAGCTACCGGTAGAATTTCACGGTAAAGTCAGCCGCGCGTTTACGCCTGATCATCCTTTCGATTTTTGAGGGACATATCCTGGTGGCAACTGCGCGCCTTCGCCGAAGAAGAATTTTTCCATTTGTTCGGCGATGACAGTTTGCGACTGAGGATCCAGCGGGTTGAGGCGGTATTCGTTCATGACCATCTTGGAGTACTCGACCCACATCTTCCAGGCTTCCTTAGAAACATGGTCATAAATCCTCTGGCCAAGTTCGCCTTTCCACGGAGCGCGATCCAGCCCGGGCATTTCGCGGCCGAACTTCACGCATTTCACCATTCGGACAGTTGTTTCCGCAGACTTCTCTTTCTCATCCGCCATTCATTCCTCCGACATCGCAGCCAGTATTGAAGATACTGCAAGTGGAGGCAATTTTCTACCGGGTAAGACGAGAGGCAGAAATTTCTCAATCGCCCATCGTCTCGCTATTTGCCGAGTTGGCGGCGGGCACAATGAACCTGAGGCGATTGCCGCGCTCGACTCTGTACGCGCCGGAGGTCAATTGGCGATTGGCTGTCGCTTGGATCCTGACGGCGGGATTTTGCAGCATGAACGATGCGTGTCCAACGCTGATGATAGCGTTTCCGGCTTTGTCCAGTTTAATTCCAGTGATGCCTGAGAGTTCAAGAACAATGTTTTCCGGATCAGCGCCAGAGCTGAGATTCAACTGAAACGCGATTTTCCGCTGTTGTGCGCGCAAAAGCACATCCGTGCCAGGATAGATCCCGCGGTAGGCCACGGCGGTATAAGGGGGATGCGAACTGTCACTTGAATTCAGCGGAGTGATTCCTGTTGGAGGGTTCGAACCAACAAACCGCATGCGCACGAGGCTGGCATATGCCTTCACGACAATCAGCTGTCCGCGAGTGAGTTCGTTCGACGGCATCTTCTCGCCGTGCAGAACGACGTCAGCTTCCTCGTTTGAAATGAAAAGACTGTAGAACGCCGTGCGGGCTGAGTATTTGACGGGGCTATTGGGACTTTCATTCGCCTCAAAATCGGCGGGAAACGTCGCTGCGCGGGACCGTTGGTTGCCCCGCGCAGAAGGAATCATGCCGTCCACAGCGGCTAGGCCAGCGAGAATCACGAGGAGAGTGGCTATGACTCCTGATTTCTTCCGAACCCGCTGCGTTCGTTCCTGCCCAACGCCCATGATTTCCGATCCCCCGAGACAACGCGCGATTCCATCTCCACCGCGCCGCAATTCGTTGCACTAAAGAGATGAAGAAAGTCTCTTCGCGGCCCAATTCCATTGCCTCGACGTGTCCCATAGCACCGTCGTTGTTGCTCTTACGTCTTGACCGAGAGATATGGAGCACGTGATGGCCCATTCTGAAAGTTGGGACGGTTATTGTCGGGTGGGCGGATCCTGCCGATAAACGAAACGATACGTGGATGGCGGGGTGCCAGAGACTGCGCGAGTGTTGTAGAGCAAAAGATATTCAAGGTGGCGGAGGTCGTCGGGATACGCAATCCCCGGTGGGTACGGGTAGAAATGAAGAGTATGGGTTGGCAGTGGACTGACGGTTCCTCCAAACTTTGCGTAGAAATCCATGTCTTTGTCGAACCCGTCCGCGTAGAAAAAGTAGTCGCGTACCCAGCCGGGTTGCAATTTGGGGAGAGTCGCAGGATTGAAATTCAACGCGACTTCGTCCCCCGAACCGAAAACCACGTATTCCTCATCCGCCCGTGAAAGAAGCGGAAGGACATCGCCGTAGCGGGTGTAGTTTCCGGCTTGTTGTGCGTAGGGGCCGGTCTGACTAATTTCGTCATAGATGTAACTTAGATCGGCGGGCGTACTGCCTTCGACGTACTTGGGATAACCGCGATATTCGAGCTTCGCATCGGCGAGCGGCACATCGGAAACTCTAGACGGAATATTCGCCGGTGCGTTGTCGATCAGAATGCGATCCCAATAAATCTTCAGATTCGTAACGATGCGAATACGTCGCGTGCCTGGCGGAAGCTTGCCTGTGAGGTCGGCCGTCATCGTGCGTTCAAGCCCAGCGGGAAAACCGATGTCGTCGGCAACACGACGCCAATGTCCTGTTGAGTCGAGCGCTTCGACGTAAGGTGAAATGGGCTTCAAGCCGGCTTGCCAGGCGGCGTATAGCGAGCTGGCAGAGAAATAATCAGTGAAGCCGTCGAGAACCAGCCAGAGAGGATTGTGTGGATTCCACGTGCCGAGGTCCAGCTCGAGCCAGTGCAGTTTTGCAAAACCGTCATAAGGCAAGACGGTGAAACCCTTCACGAAGCGATGGTCGGTTTTCAGAAGGAAGGGCAGAACGTCATGCCCCTGCGAATCCCACGCTGCCAGAGGTGGATGCGCGCCACGAGCAGCAATCAATTGAAAAGCAGGAAACGGCGGATACATTGCGAAGTGTGCGTTCGGATAGACTTCGACGTCGGCTGGATGGTCAATCGCCAGCAGGCGAACCTGATTCAGATAGTCCAGCTCCTCCATCGGTTCGAGGAGGCGAAAGCTCAAAAGGCCTTTTTTCGGTCGAACGGCCGATGAATCGACCTTCAGGTACTCTTTGGGATTCGAGATGTTGCGTTCGCCGGGAGCGAGCCAATGGCCTAAGATGCCGGGGCCGAGCATGTCGGAAATGAATTGAAAGGTACGACCATTCCACGAAAACAGAAGCGGGCAGGAACTGCCCTTGCGGTCGAGTTCCGTGATCGACTGCGTGGAGCCCGTGGGGAGGTTGATTTCATCCTGCAGCACGCCAGTGGGCCATAACATGCGAACAACGTCGGCACGGTTGGCACCATCGAGACCGACAGTCAAAGTTGTATCGCTCTGCCCGAGGTAGCCCGATGCGGCAGGGATTTCCAATTTTTGCTGAAGAGCGCCGGCAAAAACAGTGACCTTCGTCCCAATCGCACTTCGGTTATCCGCGAGACCGTGAAGTGCAAGCCGAAGCCCATGGTTGTGAGTAGCTCCCATGTTGCGCAGGAGCACGGGAGGCGCGCCATTTTGAGTGATCAGAATGCTGGTGGCGCCGTCGCCAAAGAAATCTGCAGTCACGACCGAGCGGGGGCGAATAAGATGGATTTTGTCGAGTCCGACTTCCTTCGAAACATCGCGAAAACCGGCCGCGCCTTCATTGCGCAGGAGAGCGATATGGCTATCGCCGGTTGAATCTTCGCCCACGGCAGCAAGATCGATCCACCCGTCATTGTCGTAATCGAGAGCGGCGAGGCCCCATGCACGAGTCCAGTTCAGCTTCGGCAAACTCACGGGAGCAAACTTCTTGCCATCAATATTACGCCAGAGGGACAGAACGGGCGCGGATGCGTGCGTGAAAGCGATGTCCATCCAACCATCTTTGTTGAAGTCAAAGGCGATTGAACCAACAGCCGGAGATATGGCAGAAGTCCAGGGTCGCACAGCCTGGAATAGGCCTTCGCGCGGATTAAGATAAATGATGGGCGGTGAGGAAACGGTTGTCGAGATCAGGTCGATGGCCCGGTCATCGTTGATGTCGCTAGCCGTTGCGCCCCAGCTTGCGGGAACACTGAGGCCAATCTGCGAAGCGACTTCCGTGAACGTTCCGTTTCCGTTGTTGCGCCACATTTCATTCGCGGCGTTCGAAGGCGACTGCGCGTCTGCAGGTCCGCACGAGACGTAAAGGTCGAGATCGCCGTCGTGGTCGTAATCGACGAATGTGAGGCCGAAGGCCTGGCCGGTCACATGAATTCCCGCTGACTGAGTAACGTCGCGAAACTTTCCACCGCCCTCATTGTGAAAGACCGCAACACCGCCGTCGTAACTCACGGCGAGGTCCGTGCGGCCGTCATTGTCGTAATCGCCTGCAGTACATCCCATGCCCACTCTGGGGAAAGCAATGCCGGATTTCTGCGTGACATCCTCGAAACGGCCGTTACCAACATTGCGATATAGGCCGGGGCGGCCGCTGCCGTTGGCGTTGACGAGGAAGATGTCAGGGCGGCCATCGTCGTCGAAGTCCAGAACGCACGCACCTGAGCCGAGGGATTTCGTGCCCACATCTTCATGTAAGGACGAATCGAGAGCCACCGTGTGTGTTGGCAGTCCCGATTCCGCAGTCATGTCCTCGAAGTGGACACTGATCGCAGGTGGCACGGGTTCGACGCCCGACGAGACGATTTCAACTAGAGAATACTTGCCCTGATCGCCGTAATTCATGCTCATTGGCGTTGCGATTTTCTTCTGTGTTTCATCCTGAAAGCGCGTCAGATATTCACGCGCGCGCGAAATGTTCCCCGAACGCTGATAGGCTTGAGCGATAGCGAAGGCGGCGGAAGCATGAAATGGATTTAGCTTCAGGGCGGCGTCAAACTCAGTAACGGCGCTGGTGTATTTTCGAAGCGTCATGTAATCCTGGCCGATAAAATAATGTGAATCAGCGTCGCTGGAATCGAGAGCGACAACGCGCTTGAAGTCAGTAATCGAAACGTCAGGATGGGCGAGGGAATTCTCGAGCAGGCCGAGGTTATACCAGACCCTCGGATTCTCTGGCTCGCGCGCGGAGGCTTCGTTCAGGATCGCCCGAGCATTAGGAAACTGTTGCAGATTTAGGAGCGCGATGGCTTCGTTCAATCGTGCGGCGTAGAGGTGGGGATCGATGGCGTATGCTTTCTTAAATTCTTCGAGCGCGGTCTTCTGCTGTTGCCGATTCATGTAGGCAACGCCGAGATTGTTGTCTTTGGCGGCTTCCGCTTTCGCGGCAGGCAAGGCGTTTTGCCCTGAGGAGCGCGCGTGTGCAAGATAATGAAATGAAGTCGCGATCACGATGAGGAAAGCGACGGTCAGCCACGTGAGTGTCCGCATAACTACACGCGACTTATTCTTTTTGGTAGGGCTTGGCTGAGACAATGCCGGTTCCTTCTTTTATGGTGATGGTCTGGCCTGCCGAAACATTCTTGAGATGGTCCACTTGGCCGCTCGGCCAGCGAATTTCCACATTAGCGGCGTGTTGGTTCTGACCAAGGCCGAAAGTGAGGACAAGCTCGCTAGATGATAAGTAGCTCGAGCCACTCGTAAGCATCTTGTCCTGAGTCATGTCGCCGGCTGTGACACGCACGACCGAGTCGAGGCCATCTCGATTCGATTTGGTACCGATCAGCTTGATGCGCAGACTGTGATTCGCACGACCCTCATTGCGGAAAAGAGCTGCCGGTCCCGCGTTAGTGGAGATCAGGACGTCCAACTTGCCATTGTTATAGACATCCGCATAGGCAGCACCTCGCGCAACGCGGGGCTGATCGAATGAGGCACCCATTTCAGAGCTTACGTCTTCGAATTTTCCACCGCCGAGGTTTTTGAAGAGAAGCGGCGGCTCCGCATAATGCACATCGCGTTGGACTGTCTGAATGTCGCGCTGAATATGGCCATTCGCGACAAAAATATCCGGCCAACCGTCATTATCGTAATCGAAGAAGAAACAGCCAAAGCCAAGTGTCAGCAAACTGGAGTGGCCGACCTGAGAATGCGGTGCTTCGTCAACGAAAAGGCCATTGCCCTCATTGTGGTAGAGCGCAAGCATCTGATTTGAAAAGTTCGATACCAGAATGCTGGAGTATCCGGAATGGTCATAGTCCGCGGCGGCTGTGCCCATGCCGGCACGTGCGACGCCATTTTCGCTGAAACCAACTCCCGACATCACGGCCTTCTCGGTAAAAGTTCCGTTGTGATTGTTGATGTAGAGTTTGTTCGGCTCGGTGTCGTTGCTCACGAAGATGTCTGGCCAGCCATCGTTGTTCGCATCGAGAACAGTGATGCCCAAGCTCTTTGACGTTGGATCGTAGAGCCCTGCCTGCTTGGTGACGTCAGTGAAAGTCGCATTGCCGTTGTTGCGCCAAAGCTGCAGGGATGCGCCGCGATAGGATTGAGGCGTGCAATAGGATTTCGTGCGCCCATCGAGCGTGCAATAAATGTCCGTCTCAGGCGTCCATTGGACGTAATTTGCGACGAGCAAGTCGAGCCGACCGCTCCGGTCATAGTCGATCCATGCGGCGCTTGTGCTAAACCCGCTCGGGCCCCACAACCCCGCCTGCTTGGTGACATCTGTGAATGTCCCATTGCAGTTGTTACGGAACAGATGGTTTTGCCCGACGGCAGTCACAAAGATGTCATCACAACCGTCATTGTTATAGTCCCCGATTGCCACGCCCATGCCGTACATTTCCACGTCGAGGCCAGCTTCACGTGTGACGTCGGTAAAAGTACCGTCGCGATTGTTGCGATAAAGCGCCATGTAAGTATGGTGCCGCACATGACCCGGCCAGTCCTCGCCATTAATCAAGAGAATGTCCGGCCACCCGTCACTGTTGTAGTCGATGAACGCGACGCCCGAACCCATTGCCTCTGGAAGCCACATCTTCCCAAACGCGCCATTATTGTGAACGAAATGGATACCGGCGGCTTGGCTGGCGTCTTCAAATCGAATTTGCGATTGAGGGTCTTTCTCAGCGTGCAGAGCGATGAATGAGAAAGCGAAGGTCAGAATGGCAGCCGCCAATAGGGATTTGCGAAGCAGTCGCGACATTAGCGAGAGGCTCTCGATTTCTTAGGCGTGATGTTCGGGAGCGTCGGTTCGAGCGGTGCTGAATCAATTTCGTGAATGGGCTGGCGCTCGTTGTTGTCCTCTGGATGTGAACGAAGGTATGGGCCGGTCAGAGCGTCTTCCGCTTCGTTTGCCTTGAAACGCAAATACCGCACTTCATATTTGCGAGCGAGCTCGGCTTGTCCAAGCCCGTTGTAGCAGAGCATCAGATTGTAATTCGCTTCGACATCCTCGGGATCAATGTTAAGTACGGCCTGAAATTCAGGAATGGCTTCGGTATAGCGTCGCTCGAGAAAGAGAGTGTGGCCAAGATCGTTCCGGGCGACGCGGTCATTTGGATATTGCTGGAGCGCGATTTTGAGTTGGGCGATGCTGGCATCGTATTGCCCTTGGTCTCGCAGCACCTGCCCATAAAAGAAATGCGCGCTTGCCAGCGTGGGCGCCACTCTAAGGGCTTGCTTCAGGACCTCTTCTGCGCCAGGTAAATTGCCTTCTTGCAAACGAACACGACCCATGTTGACCCAGCCATCGCCACGACTTGGTGCACCCTGAGCTACCTTTTCAAAGGCGAACTCAGAACCTTGCAAGTCACCCTGGAGAAGCAACCCGATCCCATAATCGTTCCATCGCTGCCAATCTGCTGGCTCGACGTCAATACGTGGCTTGGGTAACGGCGCGTCTGCAGGCAGTACATTCAGTTCGGCCTTATCCTCCGCCATCACCACAATCGGTAAGATCGGAATGCCTGGCCTTTTGCCGGAGTCCTCTTTTGTGCTGCCTGTGAACACCCAGTTCGTATCATCGTGGTCAGGAGCAACACTGGGATTGTGCTGACCGGGATCGTGTACGCCAGCGAATGAAAACTGCGTGAACCACCAACTGAATTTTCTGTAATTCAACTTAGCAGTGAGCGTAATACGATTGCCTGCATCTTTGGGAATGTACAGACGGTAGTGAACAGTGTCGGCCGCGCCTGGAGGAATCAGGTGCACGTAAACAACGGCGCGTTCGGCCCACGCATTGCGTTTATTGATCGGATTGCCGTGGCCGTCGATGAGCAAAGCACGATAGAACTGCGCGCCGCGGTCTACAGGACTGTTCGCGTCGCCGTTGGGTCCAGCCTCACCGCTCCAGAAGATCGTTCGACCGTGTTCATCTTTGGCCTGAAGTTCGAGCCACAAATCGAAAGCGTCGATCGTTCCTCCAGGAAAGAAGTGGCCGACGCCGCGTGTTCTGACAACCACATCAATGCGTTCAGTGTCGCCACGGCGGACCTGTATTGGGAAACGCCCGAACGGCGCACTGAGCTCTGATGAGGGCGTAGCGAACTGCTGCTGGCCAGCGGGGGCGTGAAATTCCGACTCTTCGCCAACGCCAAACGTCGTCTGGGCTTGCGGAAAGCCGCCAGTGAGTTGTGGAACCAATCGCACATTCTTTTTTGCGCCTTTTGGCGACTCAGGCGAAATTCCGAAAATGTCGACGGTGAGCTGGTCAGCTTTCAAAAAACTCTCGACTGTATTCAACTGTTCAGTGTCTTCATTCTCATAAGGTAGCGCCGTATTTGCGGCGGGAAAGCGGTGCGAATCAATCAGGCCAGCATAATTTCCGAAGTCAGTGGAGCGCACCTTTGGCATGTGACAGTCGGTGCATGTTTGCGGGTGCGGGGGATAGTAAAACGATCTCGCACCTTCGCCGGATACGCCACTCGCCTGCCAGTTGTCGTACTCATTGAAACCTCGTGTCCATCGATAGTGATTCACAGGAAAATCGAGGTGAACCTTGTGGCACGCAGAGCAGAATTGCGCAGTCTGATTCTTTACAAACGGTTTCATGAAAACGCGACGATGAGGTTCGGGATTCAGCTTCAAGAGAAAATCAACCAAATGATGAACAACTGGATTTTTGCTGTTAGCGAGCTCGTTCAAAGGAGGGTACTGGAGGACATAATTGTTCTGACCCATGGTTGACTGGACAGCGGTGATCGAGTGACACATGACGCATCCGAGCCCAGCCTGGCCCTCCGGCGTGTTTTCGACTTCGCGCACGGGTCGGTCGAACATTCCAGTCAACAGCAAAGCCGGATCGTGGCAACCCGCGCACCACTTTGAGGGACGGATTCCGACTGTGTCCTGCATGTATTCAATGCTCCTGCGGTACCACTGATTGTTGAACGACGAGAAATGATGCGCGGAGCCCTCCCACTGGCGATAAATGTCCGCATGGCATTGTTTACATGTCTCGGACTCGAGGAAGAAATTCTTAGGGATTTTCGCATTGTTTGCAACCTGAACGGACCCCGGAAAAAACGGGCTGGCCGCGCCGCCGCCCTCGTCATCCATCGTCGCGGGCGCAATCGTCGGGTTCTTGATTGTGAAGGAGTCCCGCCAACGAACATTGCGCATCCACCAGGTACCGTAGGAGATGGTAGCAACGACCAGTACCAGCACAACCCAGCGTACGGTGCCGAAGGCTCGCCCCTTAGAAACTGAATCCCTGCTTTGTATCCAAGAGCCGAGAAGCAGAATGACTCCGGCAACGCAGGAAAAAATGTGGATGTAGAGCAAAGGGAAATCATTCCGAAGGGTTCCAGTGAAAATCAGCGAAATGCCGATGCCTCCGCCGAAAACAAGGAGGCTCCAGGCAGCACGGTCCAGAGCACGGGATTCGCGCCAGATTCTACCGAAGAGAAGAAAAAGGGCTAAGAGAAAGAAAATTCCGGCGACGAGATGCAGGACGACGAAGACATAGTAATGGATTGTCGGAGTCGGCCATGCATATTCGTAGAGCGCTGTAATGAGAAGTATGATAAGAAGCGCGGGGAAACGTTTTCTCAAAATCAGAGCCTTCTCTGTGATCGGGCCGCTGACGCCCCCAACCCAGTCGACAAAAAATAAATCCTTCGAGATAGACACGAGCCTATCGAAGCGGCATCTGGCTTGCAATAGGATTCAATGATGATGGCGGCCATCGTCGTCTCGCATTGAGTGCTAGACTTTGGTTTCAAAATCGACACAGAGAGGCCAACATGCAGGAAGGTGCTCAAACGAGTAAAAGAAAACTGACATCTCTTTCAGCTACTGAGATGGCTTCGGCAGTCCGAACGCGCGAAATAAGTCCGGTCAGTTTGGTGGATGCTCACCTTGAGCGAATTTCAAAGCTGAATCCGCAACTCAATGCGTTTGTCCATGTCGACTTCGACGGAGCGCGGCAACAAGCTAAGACAGCTGAGGCTGCGCTAGATTCCAGTGCGCCGCTGGGCCCACTGCATGGAGTGCCGATCAGCATTAAGAGCTCAATTGATGTTGCTGGTTGGCCATGCGCATGCGGTTCGCGCTTGCGCGTCAATTACGTGCCAGAAAATGATGCTCCGTTGGTCTCTCGTTTGCGGTCCGCCGGAGCAATCCTGCTTGGAAATACGAACGCACCAGAGTTCTTAATGGCCTACGAGACGGACAACCGACTCAAGGGCCGCTCGAACAATCCGTGGGATTTGAGACGTACGCCAGGCGGATCAAGTGGAGGAGAAGCCGCTGCCATTGCAGCGAGATGCTCCGCCGGAGGAGTAGGCAGTGATGGCGGAGGATCGATTCGTGTACCTGCGCATTACAGCGGTATTTGTGGGTTGAAGCCAACCCCGGGCCGCATTCCCGCGACCGGACATTTCCCGGAATCAGCAGGGCCGTTCGCATCCATGGGCGTTGTGGGCCCAATGGCGAGAACCATCAACGATGTGAAAATGCTCTTTGAAGTTATGGCGGGCCCGGATGATGGAGATCCGATGTCTGCTCCAGTGCCACTGCACCCGCCATCGGAGAAGAGTCTTCAACAGCTACATATCGGATTTTTTGAAGACGACGGCCGAATTCCAGTGACCCGGGAGACGCGCGCGGCGGTTCAATGTGCGGCAGGCTGTTTGCAGGCCAAGGGGTACTTCGTCGAAGAGTTTGTGCCGGATGAATTGGAGTTGGTGCGCCGGATCTGGTGGAACCTTTTCGGGCGTGCGGGTCAAGTCGCACTGGGTTCGCTGTATGAGGGAAAAGAAGGAGAATTGAGCCCGATTCTTAAGGAGTTTATTGGCATCGTTCGCGCTGAGCCGCTATTGACGCTTGAGGAGTTCATGAACACCCTAATTGAGCGCGACGCCGTGCGCACACGATTTCTTCGCCAGATGGAAAAGTATCCAATTCTGATTTGCCCCGTGTGTGCCGTACCCGCTTTCACACACGGTGAGAGAAAGTGGGAGATCGGCGGCCGAACGGTGGAGTACTTGGAAGCGATGAGTTATTGCCAATGGTTCAATGCGTTGGGCAATCCGGCCGCGGTCGTCCCGGTTGGTCGTTCACCCGAAGGATTGCCGATTGGTGTGCAGGTCATTGGCCGTCCGTATGAGGACGAAGCAGTTTTGGCGATCGCACAAGAAATTGAATCGAGCTGCGGTGATTTAGAAGAACCGCCGCCCCTTCAGTGAGCGAACACGCCTGCTAAGCAAAGCGAGCAACTACGTCAAAGTGCTTGCTCGCCCCGGTCGAAAAAACGGCGACGTCGTTGTGAGTTCCTCCGAGTTTGGCAGGTCGGCCGTTTACGGTGACCGTTTGCAGCGTGTTCCCTTCAGGCATGCGAAACTTTACGTGTAATTCTTTAGGTGCTCCCGGCTGTTCAAGGTCGATTGTGGCTGAGATTTTTTTTGCCGTGGCATCGGCATTCATTTTGAAGTTCACGCGGCCCCAGCGTGTGGGTGCCTGCTTGATTCCGATCTCTTTGCCGGAAGCAAGCCATTCTCTGGGTACCGCTTTCGCCAGATATAACCTATCTTCATCCGAGTCTTCGAGTACAAGCATCCAGCGAACGAGCAGAGGAATCGTTTGTTGTGCCGGAATGCAGAACGTCGCCGTGCCGCCTTCGATTCCTGAGACTTCGCCGGCGGTCCAACTGCCGCGCGTGTGATCGTGAAAGCGATGGGAATACAGGAAGAGCAAGTATTCTTCAATGCGATCGAGGCGAAGTAAAGCCAACGCATATCCGTACGAAATAAACCCCAGAATATCGCGGCCGGTGGGATGCGGCCGCTCCATATTTGCAACTATGCCAAGCGTCGTGCCGCCATACGCGCGCATGCAATCAATGGCGAGATTCGCGAGTTCGTCCGGTAACATGTCTGCGTGCAGTAACTCCGCGTAAGGACGATGTGCCCACTGCTGAGGGCTGGGCCTTTCTTTTTCCATCGATTCCCAAACCGTGAGCGTTGTTCCGGGATAGGTTCCAACGTAAGGCGGATTCATATCGTTGCGGATATTCTTTTTGATGCTGGCGACGACGGCCTCTTGGAGGCTCTTGCTCCGACGCAGCCAGTCGCTTGTTGTTTTCTCTGTTTCGGAGTTCGGCCTTATTTTCCGCCATGCCTGGCTGATGTCTTTCAGTCCTCTCGCTGCAAACGCGCTGTTCGCGTAGTAGGGAAGCCACCAAGTTTCGGGTTTTGGCCCCAAGCAAGAATCCGACTCGCTCCAGCCGTGGATTAATCCATAGCCCGGATCATCCGCTGGCAATCGAAGGCTTTCATCATG
>DATFQU010000327.1:0-5465 GCA_035264005.1 Candidatus Acidiferrales bacterium | reverse complement strand
GTTTCGTTCTCGATTTTCTCTTCTTCTCCTGCAATAAACGGGATCACATTTCCCATCACGTCGAGCGACGCAACGCCCGGATGCCCTGCGCCCGAAAGCGCCTGCATCGTCGTCACCAGCACTTTCTTCGGTTCAAGTTCGCGCAGCGCCGCAAGCGCCAGCGCCAGAAAAATCGTCGAGCAGTTTGGATTCGTAACCACCGCGCCGCTCCAGCCCTTTTGCTTCCTCTGCAGCGCAAGCGCGTCCAGATGTTGCGGATTGACCTCCGGTATCAGCAGCGGAACCAGCGGATCCATCCGGTAATTTCGCGCGTTGCTCAGCACAACGTGCCCCGTCGATGCGAATGCTGCCTCTGCTTCTCCCGCAACGCTAGCGTCCAGCGCCGAAAAAATAATCTTCGGCGCCGCGCCTGTTTGTACCGCTTGAACTTCAAGCCGTGCCGCATCTTCGGGCAACGGCGTAGCAAGCCGCCACGGCAGTTCGCCATAGCGCTTTCCTGTCGACCGCTCGCTCGCCGCTAACCACGTCACGCAAAACCAGGGATGGTTCGCCAGCAACGCGACGAAATGCTGGCCCACCACTCCTGTCGCTCCCAGGATTCCAACTTCTATTTTCGAAGCGTCGCTCATCCCGCAGTCACCGCCGCGGCGATTGGCTTTTCGCCCCGCGCCCTTTCAATCTGCTCTAGGCCCTCGATCAAGTCCTCAACCAGGTCCTTCGCATTTTCACAACCGGGCGAGAGCCGAATCAGCGTGTCCGAAAGCCCAAGCTTCGTTCGTTCTTCCACCGGAATCGACGCGTGTGTCATCCGCGCCGGGTGGCAGACCAGCGCCTTAACTCCGCCCAGGCTTTCGCCTAAGGTGAAATATCGCCGTGACGAAACAAACGCCGTCACCTCGTCAGCCGTTCCTTCTAATTCGAACGAAACCATTCCGCCGAACCCCGACATCTGCTTCCTTGCAATATCGTGTCCCGGATGCTCACGCAGCCCAGGAAAATAAACGCGCCGCACCAAGCCATGTTTGCGCAGCGCGTCCGCAATCGATGCTGCGTTTTCTGCGTGCCGCTGCATTCTCAGTTCGAGTGTTTGCAACCCGCGCAGAGTCAGCCAACAATCAAATGGCGACGGTACCGGCCCGGTCGCGTTCTGGAGAAATTTCACCGGCTCAAAAATCGCTGCGTCCTTCGCCAGCACTGCGCCTTGGATCAAATCCGAATGCCCGGCAAGGTATTTCGTCACGCTGTGCACCACAATGTCCGCGCCAAGTTCAAACGGCCGCTGAAAGTACGGCGACGCAAACGTATTGTCGACCACTACTAGCGCGCCGCGATCGTGCGCCAGCCGGCTGATTGCTTCGATGTCATAAACCAGCAGCCGTGGATTTGTCGGCGACTCGATCCACACCAGCCGCGTTCTGTGCGTGAGCGCTGCTTCGAGCGCTCGTGCGTCGGCGATATCAATCTGCCGAATCTCGCAGCCCATCGGCTTAAACACGCGGTTCAAAATCCTGTACGTCCCGCCATACGTATCGAGCGGAATCACGATTTCGTCTCCGGGTCTCAGATACGCCTGAAAAATCGCATTTTCCGCGGCCAGCCCGGAGGCATACACCGCCGCATGTTTTACTCCTTCCAGTTCCGCCAGCACCGACTCCAGCCGCGCCCGCGTCGGGTTGTTCGTCCGCGAATAATCAAATCCGCGATGCTCTCCCGGCGCATTCTGCCCGTAAGTCGACGTTTGAAAAATCGGCGCAATCAGCGCACCTGTGACCGCTTCCTTGTCTTGTCCCGCGTGAATCGTTCTCGTTGCGAAATCCATTATCTTTCTCCTCTCAAAAAATCTTGGTTCAGTAAAAATCTTTCAATCTCTCGTGCTACCCGCGGTTATGGTGTTCAAATCCGCTTCATCGACTTCCTCGCCTGGCCCGTTCACAAAAATCGCCTGTTCAAGAGTCCCGTTTGCCGTAACCCAGCTTTCCGCAGCGTTGTCCTCCAGATTGCGAACGACCACCGGCAAATTGCATCGCTCCGCAGCCTCCAATGCTGCTCGTTGTACGAGGTCGCATCCGTTGCCCGCCATCGCAATCGCCTCTGCAAACGAAAGTCGCGCAATGTGCGCCGCGCCCGTATTTACATTTGGATCGTCCGTGAAGTATCCCGGCACGTCCTTGATCAATTCGCACCGCGCAGCGTCGAGTCCCGCCGCCAGAAGCACCGCCGTCAGGTCCGACCCGCCGCGCCCCAGCGTCACAATCGCGCCCGCATGGTCCGTCGCCAGAAATCCCGGAACGATCACCACGCGATGCACCCATAGAGCTCTCCGAATTTCTGTCGCGTCCAATTCCGCTCTAGCAACTCCGAGCCCTCGCGCCGCAATTCGCAGCCCCGTCTGCCTCACGTCCAGCGCCGCTGGTCGAATCCCCGCGGCCTGCAAATGCAACGCGAGCCGCGCCACCGAACGAAGTTCGCCCGTTGACCACAGCAAGTCCAGCGCCGCGTTTGCCGGTTCACCGACAATCGCCTGCGCCTCGTGCAGCAATTCGTCCGTCTCGCCGTTCCGCGCGGACACCACCACCACGAAATTTTCTTCAGAATTTGCCGCGAGCCGCTGGCTGATGAAACGCGCCGCGCGCCGGTAGGAAATCGGGCTATTGAAAATCGACCCGCCCAGCTTCATCACAACACTTCGTCTACATCCGAACTCGTCTGCGAGCACGCGAAAAGCCTCCTGGCTGCGCAAAAATAGGAGCGCGCTTTCCAGGAACGCTCGCGCTGCATGGAGAGATACATTTCCTCCACGCAAATACGTTTGCGTTGCCGCGCAGGCAAAAAACACTAGCCGTTAGGCGAATGTTCTGCGCCCTAGCGATTCAATTGGGGGTTCAGAATCTTCAGTAGATCGGATTCGATCAGCCGAGGATCTTATCTATCCCCATCGGGCAGGAATTAGCACCTTGGTTCTCGGACCAGGTTGCTGTGGCTTCGTCGGGCCTGTCCCCTCTGCCACTCTGGATAAGCGCTGCCGTTCAGCAGCAACCCGAGTATACAAAATCGCTTTTTCGTGTCAAGCCAATTCAGCCGTCAAGCCAATTCACGTTCGCCGTAGTGCTTTGATTCGGACCACTACTATCCTCGCGGTAGCCTCAGTCCCAGCCGTTTTCCGGATTTTCATTTGGCATTCATCGTTCTGTCATACGCACACTCTTGAATTGCACGCAGCGTTTGCAGGACGCCAGCTCGTTCGTCTGCCTGTTTGCGGGCGAGAGTTGAAACGTTTACGCCATTTTTCCGCAATCATCTGAATGCAGAACTGGGGGCTTTATGCGTTTAGCGACTTGTCTTATTTTTTGTTTTCTATTTGGCTTCTCTTTGATCGCGCTCTCCGCTCACGCACAAACGGATCGCGCCACACTAGTAGGAACCGTCACTGACCCCACCGGCGCCACCATCGAAGGCGCTACGGTCACAGCAACCGATGTCTCCACAGGGGTGAGCGCAACGCGGCAAACGAATTCACACGGGTACTATCTATTTCCCGGGCTTGAAGTGGGCACGTACACCGTCACTGTCTCCAACGCGGGATTTGAGACAAAGGGTCTTCAAAATGTCGTCCTTGTCGTCGGTGAAACCCACACGCTCAATGTTCAGTTGGCCGTCGGCCAAGTCACTCAGAAAGTGGAAGTAAACGCACAGGCCGAACCCGCTGAGCAAACTTCTGCCGCCGCTGCCGGTGTTATCTCCACACAGCAGATCGCCGATCTTCCGGTTAACGGCCGCGACTGGTCGGGTTTAGATCTCCTCGCTCCTTTCGCGCAGGACGATGGCGGCGGTGACCAGCGCACGGTTCGCTTCGCCGGACGCGCCCGCGACGACAACAACTTCAGTTTCGATGGCGTGGATGCAGGCGGCATTCAGGAGCAGGCCCAGAAATCCCAAGTTCGCTTGCAAGTTTCCGAAGATGCAGTCGAGGAATATCGCGTCAACAGCGCCTTATATGACGTCCAATACGGCACGCAAGCTGGCGGCCAAATTAACGTGGTCACGAAATCCGGCACCAACGATTATCACGGCACAGTGTTCGGCTATTTCAGGAATTCCATTTTCGATGCCCGGAATTTCAACGATGGCGCGCCGGATCCAAACACCGGTGCTTTCGTTCCGACACCGGTGCTTCCTTTCCGTATGGGGCAGTATGGTTTAACTGTTGGCGGCCCAATCCAGAAAGATAAGACCTTCTTCTTCATCAGCTACGAAGGTTTGCGCCAGTTGCAGGAGGATACCGTAAACGGCACGATTTTCGTTCCTAGCGCCAGCCTCGTCAACGACATCCTGGTCAATGGTAGAAACGGCGCGGGACCCACTCCGCAGATGTGCGCGATTCTTCAAGGCTTCCCTTGGCGCGCGTCAACCGGAACGGTCGGAGGCTGCGCGCCAAAGAACGTCTTCCCGGACAGTTTTTTCACCAATTGCTCTTTGCCAGCTGCAAACTGCGGATTCACACCGGACGCGAACGACCCCTTGACTGATATAGAGAATTTTACTCACCCAATCCAGACCACCGTACACGAAGATACCTGGCTGGTTCGTATCGACCACAAGTTCAGCGATAAAACCACGCTTTACGGCCGCGCACAGCGCGACATCAGTTTGGTCAACGCCCAAATTGGCGTCACCGGCGGCCTCGACAATGCCGCAACCCTCAACCATCCCGCCAACTACCTGGTGGCTCTGCAGCACGTTTTTACATCAAACCTCTTTAACGAAACCAAGGTCTACATCAATCGCTCGCCGTTTCATAATCCCGAAATCAGCACGCTCGACTACGGAGTCAACAGCAGCTTTCTCAGCGGCATCCCGAATGAATCCGCGGACATTGAAGTCGGCTCTACCTACGGGGTTGTGGACAACTTGACCTGGAGTCACGGTCGCAATGCTTTTGCTATGGGCATGGAGTATCGCCGCGTCCGCCTCAATCAGGGCCAGACGGCCAACGCCAATCTCAATTTCGGCGATGATCAAAGCCTAATCTCCGGGACACTGAGCAGTATCAACGTGATTGCGCCATGGTGCTGCCACGGTCTCCGCCGCAATTTCTTCATGCCCTATTTCCAGGACGAGTACAAAGTCACTCCCACTCTTACAGCTACGGCCGGAGTTCGCTGGGAAGTCTACGCTGCTCCCACCGAGGCCACCAACCGCACCACGGTCTTCGACTTCTTTACGTTTCACGGAGCATGCCTGGGTACCGGCTCCGGCAACACTCCGTTCCCCACGCCTATCAACACACCTCCGTGTCCGGCGAACCCATATCTCACCAATACTGACTACCGTGACTTCGACCCTCGCTTGAGCCTTGCCTGGGCTCCTTCCGCACTGCACGGCAAGACCGTCTTCCGCGCGGGCTTCGGTCTTTACCACGGTGCGGCTCAAAATGACGATCTAAACGCCGGCTTGGAAAGCGACAC
>DATFQU010000326.1:0-9672 GCA_035264005.1 Candidatus Acidiferrales bacterium | reverse complement strand
GAGAAAGTAAAACGCGCCCGTACCCACTTCGGCCAAGTGCCCGAGGATCGCGTACACATCGCTCGTGTGAATGGAAAAAACTTGGCCGCCGAGATGGTAGCCCGCGATGGCCATTCCGCCGACGCAAAGAAAAATCGCGACGCCGCGGCCCCATCGCCGCAGCAAAAAATGCCCGAGCCCGGGAACGAACCAGCCTCCTACCGTGGCGAGCCAAACCATCATCGGGAACATCAGTCTTCGCCTGTTGGAGGATGCGTGCGCCTCCGCCAAAGGAGGCGTTGGAGCGGACGGAAGCGTCGAGTCGCTCAAGGCGCGCTACGCCAGAATCGGAATGATTTCCCGCTGAATCGGGCCGGTCACTTCCGCTTTGCCGTCGCCGATGTACATATTCACTTCACTGCGCACTCCGAACTCTGGCAAATAAATTCCGGGCTCGATGGAAAAGCACGTATGCGGAACGATGCGGCGGTTGTCGCGAGTCTCCAGGCCGTCCATGTTGGCGCCGTTGCCGTGCACGTCCTGGCCGATGCTGTGGCCTGTGCGGTGTGTGAAATACTTCCCGTAACCCGCCTTGCGAATCACTTCGCGGCACGCGCGGTCGACCTCCCAGCCGTGAATTTCGCGGCCGCCCGAGATCGATTTCGTCACGAAGTCAATCGCGGCGTCGCGCGCGCTGCGAACAATGTTGAAAATCTTCGCGTATTTCGCGGGCACGGACGCGCCGAGATAGCCCATCCAGGTGATGTCATAAAAAACGCTGCCAGAACGATCGAGTTTGCCGAAGATGTCGAGGAGCAGCAAATCACCTTCGCGGATCGGCGAGCTGCCGGTCGCGGAGGGCTCATAGTGCGGATTGCCGGCGTTCTGATTGACGCCGACAATCAGTTCCCCATCGTAAATTACGTGCTGCTCGCGAAACTGATCGGCCATCCATTGCTGCAACTCGTATTCCGTGAGCGATTTCTTCTCGCGCACAAAAGAGCCCGTGCGCGAAAATGCCTGCTGTGTCACGCGATGAATGATCTGGCCCGCGGCGCGATGCGAAACGAGCTGCTCGGGCGTCCACGCAGCTTCGAATTCCTGGACGAGATCGGCGGAGCTGTGAACTTTTTTGCCGAGCTTGCGGATGAGTTCAATGGTCCCAGCATCAACGAGTCCGATGTAAGGAATGTCGTTCTGCGGCGAATACTGCATGGCGATGGATTTTGCGCCGGTCAGAATTTTCCCAAGGCCTTTGTGCAGCTCTTCCCATCCGGAATATTCGATTTTGCGTCCCGGCAAACTGTCCAGACCGCCGGCTTCGATACGGTGTACAAGTTTCGAGGGCGTGCCTTTAGCGGGAATAAAATAGAACCAGCGGCGCGTCACTTTGCCGTTAGTATTGAGACCAAGAATACGCGCGGCGATGGCGTCGCGATGGTGGTGGTCGTAGAAAAGCCAGCCATCCAACTTCTGCGCGCGAAGTTCGGATTGAATGGATTTTATTTCAGGCATGTGTATTCCGTCCTGTTGATTGCTTGCGTCGCAAGGATTTTAGCACGAAGGTGGCGCGGCGATTGCTGTGAAACGAACGAGGGAAGGCGTGCATCCACGTGCGTCGAGGAGAACGAATATGAATGATGCAACGGCGCGAGGTTCGTCGGTGGAGGTTCGCGCGCGATTGATTGGAACGTGGCGGCTCGTCTCATTTCATGAGGAGCTCAGCGACGGCGAAATCGTCAGCCCCACGGAAGACCAGGGCCAACTGATATACACCGCTGAAGGAAGGATGTCGGCGCAGTTGATGCAAAGCAACCGAGCACGGTTTGGGAAGGGCGATTGGCGCGAAGCAACGGATGAGGAACGTGCGAGGGCCTGGCTGGAATACTTCGGCTATTACGGGACTTTTTCAATTGACGAAGAAAAGAAAGCGGTGATCCATCACGTAGAGGGAAGTTCGTTTCCGAACCTCGTGGGAAGCAAGCAGGTGCGCTATTTTCGCTTCGAAGGAAAATGCCTGGTGCTTAACGCGGACTCCGGCTGGGGCAAAGTGCGGGCTGTTTGGGAAAAGGTAGGTTCGTCGAATTTCTGAGCGAGCTCCTTTCTAGGATCGAGAGTGCCTATGGCGGGCGTCACTTCTTGGCGCGTTCGCCGAAGATGGCGGACCCGACGCGAACTTGCGTCGAACCCTCTTCGATGGCCACTTCGAAATCGTGGCTCATGCCCATGGAAAGTTCGGGAAATGAACGGCCAAGATGTTGTTCGAGATCGTCGCGCAAACGGCGGAGGCGCCGAAAATAGGGGCGCGCATCGCGAGGATCTTCACAAAACGGAGGAATGGCCATCAGCCCGCGCAGTTGCAAGTGCGGCATTTGAATGACAGCTTCAGCCAGCGACGGAAGATCCACTTGAGCTACGCCAGACTTTGTCTCCGTTGGATCGACCTGCACTTCGATCAGAACAGCGAGCCATTCATTGGTTTCTCCGGCTGCATCGTCGAGTTTCGCGGCGAGCTCGACGTCGTCGACGGAATCGATCCAATCAAATAAGCGCGAGGCACGGCGCGCCTTGTTGCTTTGTAGATGGCCGATCAAATGCCAGCTCGGCTTTATGTCGGCGAGCTCGGCCTGCTTCCCTTCCCATTCCTGAACACGATTTTCGCCGAAGGCGCGAACGCCCGCGTCGTATGCGGCGCGAACGGCTTCGGCCGGAAACGTTTTCGACGCCGCCACGAGGACAACGTCTTCCGGGCGGCGATCGGAACGCGCGGCGGCACGCGCGATGCGTTCCTGCACATGCTCCACGTTGGAAGCGATTGACGAAGTCGTGCGGGGCATAACGCATTTTAGTGCGGAATCAACGTGTTTGGACAAGCGATTTCACGCTGTTGCGCCGCCAGTGACCTTGGCCTGGAAGAAACTTCAACGGGCGGGAGACGAGGCAGGCAACGGTTTATCAGGTCGCGGATACGCGAAAATACCGAAGGGGTCCGTGCCGATGAGAATGCGATTTGGTTCGATGAGCATCGTGACGGGCTTCAGAGGCATGTTGTCAATCGTGGGAAGGCAATACTGACCGAGGAGATTGCCTTGCTTGTCTAAGTGAACCAGATTCCCGCCGATCATGGCCCACACTTCGCCGCTTGCGGAGTCCACGGTCATCGCGTCGACCATCATTCTTTCTTCGGTTGGTCCAGCGTGCCGACTCAGTTGCAGACCAAGCGCCATGGGGCCTCCCCCCATGCCTCCTTCGCCACGCCCTTTTCTTCCGCCGCCTTGCGTCGTGGGCGCGTTTGGGGAAGTTGTGTCCGCGCTAGAAGTGTTGTCGCTCGAAGAATCAGAAGACGAAGATTTCGCCGCACCATTTGTTGTCGCGATCAAGCCGCCCGCAACACGAACGCCTGGATTCACGGACCAAGGGCCCGATTGCGAGGATGCGTTCGATGTGAACGCGGTTTCGAAGCTTCGGGAGCCGTAGCCGTCATACGCACGAATAGTTGGAGCGGCGCGGAACGCGAGATCAACAAAAATATCGCCGACCAAATCTCCGTAAAACCAACTGCGATTGATCGAGGGCATACCGTTCTCAGTTACGTCGGGATCTTTCAGGTCGCGCGGATCGGGACGGGTGGTGCAATCGAAAGTTTGATCGTTGCAGTTCTGGATTTCTGGATCGCCAACGTCGCCGAAGCTGTGATCCACGTCTCCGTGCGCCGGATCATAAACGTCCACAAGATGCTGCGAGGATAAGCTGGCGACGGCGATCTCTCCGCCAGAGAGCGGCTCCACGGAAATCGGCGCGAGTACGTGAACTTTTGCAATTGGAGCTCCCGCAGGAGAATAGGTTCTGATTGCGTTTGCGCCACGATCGGCAACGTAGATGCGCCCGGCGGAATCCACTTGCAGATCTGATCCATAGACAAGCGAGGAGGTAGGCGAGGGCGCGGCGGGTACCTGGCCGATTCGTTTGCCATCGGGCGAGTAGACCGCAACGGCCGCTCGCGGAGCGATCAGGACATAATAATTCCCGGACGGGGCACGGCGAATCGCGCGCAAGCCCGGGCCAACATCGGGAAGAAAACGAGTAAACGCGGTCAGGCAAGTTTCACCATTTTCCGGTCTGACAGTGACGCTCTGCTGGACCTGGGCGATTTGCAACTGCGCGTTCAACGTCACGGGCGCAGTGGCATTGGCAGCGATATGAACGCCGCCCTGTTCAAACTTTTCAAAGCCCTGTGCTTCGACCACCACGCTATAGATCCCCGGAGCGATAGCCGAAAACGCGTAGCTGCCGTGCGGATCTGTGGTCGCGGTGAGCTCGGAATTGCTCGCGGAATCTACAAGATGAACCGTTGCGATGGGAATCGCAGCACCGCTGGGATCGGTCACGTTGCCGCGCAGTGAAACGGTGCTCTGAGTAAAAGCCGGACCGCTCGTTAGAAAAGTAGTCGCGACAAGAAGCGCGAGACAGACTGACGCTCGACAGATTCGCAAAAGGCCCTTCATCACCCACACCCCAAATCAGACGCTGCGACAAAAACGCAGACTTCCCGTAAACAGCTTTCCTCGCAAGATGCGGAAATCGCGAGGGATGTTGCACGACCCCGAATTGGAGACGGAAACGAAGCGAGCTTCGTTGCGGATGCTGCGGGGCGGCGCCCGTCACTGCGCAGGTGTGCTAGACTGTGCGCGTTCCATGCCTACCCGCGGGAAACTCATCGTTCTGGAAGGGATCGACGGCTCCGGCAAACACACACAACTGGAGATGCTCGCGCGCGCAATGCGAGAGCGTGGGGTGGCGCACACGACGATTGATTTTCCGCGTTACGACGGATTTTTCGGGCGGATGGTGGCGCGATATTTGAACGGAGAATTCGGCACGCTCGCGCAGGTAGATGCGCATTTCTCTGCGCTGCTTTTTGCAGGTGACCGGCTGGAAAACAAAAAGCAGCTCGAAGATTTTCTCGGCGACGGAAAACTCGTGCTCGCCGACCGATATATTGCGTCGAATTTGGCGCATCAGGGTGCGCGTGTGCCGGCGCGGAAGTCGCGCGAATTTTTGCGATGGCTGGAGCGCCTGGAATATGAAATCTACGGATTACCGCGCGAGGAACTGGTGATTTATCTGCGATTGCCAGCGGTGCGGGCGCAAGAACTTGTCGGCAAGAAAAATCGGCGAAGCTATACGCGGCGGCGGCGAGACTTGCAGGAGGCAAATCTGAAACATTTGCAGGGCGCGACGCGAATTTTCGAGCGGCTGGCGCGGCAACGGAATTGGGCCACGGTGGATTGCATAGAGGGACAGAGCAGGACGAGCGAACTGCTGCAGCCCGGAGCGATTCACCGCGAGATCATGGCCATTTTGCAGTCGCGAGTGTTTACGCAAGGCGAGGAATCGTAATGGGATTTAGCGAGTTCCTGGGAAATGAACGGATCGTGCAGGCGCTGCGCACAATGCTGAGGCGTGGGCACGTACCGAACGCTTTGCTTTTCGTGGGGCCGCGCGGGATTGGCAAATTCACGCTAGCGCGAATGTTCGCGCAGGCGGCGAATTGCGAGAGGCTGCGCGACGATTTTTGCGGCGAATGCGAAGCATGCAAGAAGATTGCGCGGCTGGCGGATCCCGCGCCGCTGATCGAACAGGGACTCGCGGAGCGCGGCGAGAGTCCGGACACAGCGGCCGTGGAGCGGATGCCGCTCATTCTGGAAACGCATCCGGACGTTTGGGCGATTGTGCCGGATCCTGTGCGACGGAAGAATCCGGTGGCGCGACCGATGATTCGGATGGGGCAATTGCGCGCGGTGCAGCGCGCGGCGTATTTCCGACCGCAGGCGCGGCGGCGAATTTTCATCATGGACGGCGCGGAAACTATGCGCTGGAACGACGCGGACGTGTTCCTGAAAATTCTGGAGGAGCCTCCCGACACGGCAACGCTGATTTTGCTGGCACCGCGAGCCGACGCCCTGCTACCGACGATACGATCGCGGTGCCTGACGTTCTGGTTCGCGCCGATTGCACCGGAGCAGATTGAAGGATTGCTGAAGGAGCGCTCGGAATGGAAGGCGGCGGAAAGAAAACTAGCGGCGCAACTGGCTGATGGAAGCCCGGGTGCAGCGTTGGGCCTAGATCTGGAGGAGTCCGCGCGGCTGCGACGCGAGATTTTGCGGCTACTGACGGATGCGATGGAAGGAAAATCCTATCGCGCAGTCTTCGAAGCGACGGCGCGGCTCACAAAGGAAGAGTCGGAATCGTTTGAAAACGTTCTGGGTATGTTTTATAGTCTTTTGGCAGACCTGCTAGAGCTGTCCCACAGTCCGACGAATTTCGTGCCACGGAATCCGGATTTGCGCCGAGAGCTGGAGAACCTAGCAAAAAAGGTCACGGACGCATGGGTAGCGCGCGCCACGGACGGTTTGGACCGGCTGGAAGCCCGGTTGCGACGCAATGTTGGGCGGCAGTTGGGACTGGATGCCGTGGCGGAGAGCCTTCGGATTTAAATGGGGCTGCTGGGCTGCTGGAAGGATTTGCATAAAGTATTTTTTTAGGAAACCTAATCCGGCTGGAAATAGTCATACATACAGGTCACTCTAGCCTGGAACTTTCTTAAGGAGCACGCCATCGTGAATCGAAAGTTATTCCGTCCTTCGCTTACGGAGGTCAAAGAGCAGCAATACCCTGCACGGAACGCACACGAACCGGGGCAAAGAAAGAAGCCGGCCCCGCCCGAACAAACACACGCGGAGAGCTTCTACTACGTCAAGCAGATGCAGGCGCATACACCGGTGGCCGTGGTGCTTGTGGACGGAGAAGTGCTGCACGGCATAGTGGAATGGTATGACCGCGACTGCATTAAGCTGACGCGATTTGGAAGTCCTAACCTGCTACTTTACAAGCACTCGATTAAATATCTTTACAAGGATGGCGAAGAAGCCGCTGAAGGCGGAAACGCGAACGGCAACAACGGCAGCCACTAAGCTGAGTTGTTTCGCGGATTCCTGTCCCTAAGTTGGTGCAGGTGTGACTGGGGCACTTCTAAAATTTCGGGCGAGGTGCGTATAATTCTGTTGCGAATTTGCCGGAGAGGCGCTCGCCTCACGAGGTCACGCCGATGGCTGAGAAGAAAGAATCAGCGCGCGGGACAATCATCCTCGCCGTAATCACTCTTGCGATCGGCGTATACGTAATCGCGTATGGACTGCAAACGACGTTTTATTTTCAGGCGCATCATTGGGCGAGCAGCACACCTTTCCTCAAAGTAACTCCGCAACCGTTGCCTTCCACAGCTGCTTCCCCGGTGCAGGAAAAGAATCTGTCGTTCTACGGAGTGAATTTTGAGGCTCCGTGGAAAGGAATTGCCTCCCAAAAGCCCGGAGACGCGCAGTCGGAAGTGCACTTCAAATCTGGACCGGTGATTATTTTTTTCAATCCGGAAGGTGAGAAGGACATTATTTCGAGCGTACGAGACGGCCCGCCGCAGACGTATGACAAATACGCGGCAGTTTTCGGTTCAGGTTTGTTTCCAACGAACTACGATCTTTACGAAGCGGTGTACAGCGCGTCGCCGGCTTCGCTCTCACCGTTCATGACGCGGGCGGAAGTCGAGCGAATCGGCACGTTGCTGGAATGGAAGATGGCGTTCGGGGCGGGCGGCGCAAGCGCGATCTACAACGTGCAGACGAATAATCTGCGAGGTTTGCAGTTCGGCGACACTTCGCGCGATCCCATGGTCGTGCTGCGGCTGTTTGATTCGCACAACGCGCAGTACCGGTTGCTGTTCGCGTCGAAGGCGGGAACGGGGACTTTCGCACAGTCGGACATCAACTGCGTGGTGAATTCGCTGCAACCGCCGTCTGGAGTTCATTAGCCGCGAAGGCTACGCGGTTGCGGCTGATGCTGCGAGGACTTTCTGGTAGTAAGCCTCGTAGAGCGAGATCACGTCGTTCGAGCAGAACTTTTTGCGCGCGTTGATGCGCGCCTGCTTGCCCATTTCCCTGCCGCGGTCGGCGCGCGAAAGAATCTGGATGGCGCATTTGGCAGCAGCCACCACATCGCGCGGTGCGACCAAATAGCCGTCCACGCCATCGGTAACAACTTCCGGAACGCCTCCAACATTTGTTGCGACGACGGGAACTTCGCAAGCCATGGCTTCGAGCGCGGCGAGGCCGAAAGATTCCAGATCCGACGGGAGAAGAAACAAATCCGCGAGCCCGAGAAATTCGTAGATGTGGTCCTGTTTGCCGAGAAAAAAGATGTCTCGGCTGAGTTTCTTGGAGCGGACGAGGTGTTCGGCGGCGCCGCGGTCGGGCCCGTCTCCGATCAGGACGAATTTTGCGGGCATTTTCTGGCGGACGAGGCCGAAAATTTCGATGGCGTCTGTGATGCGTTTCACGGGGCGAAAATTCGAGAGGTGCATCAGCAGTGGCTCGCCGCTGGGCGCCCATTCGCCGCGTCGGCGCTGGTCGGCGGGACGGCAATAGAGATCGCAGTTGACGAAATTGCGGATGACTTCGATGGGGCGCTTGGTGTCGAATTCCTTGATGGTCTGGTCGCGCAGATAACTGGAGATGGCGGTGACGCCGTCGCTCTGGTCGATGGAAAAGCGCGTGATGGGGAGATAACTACGGTCGCTGCCAACGAGAGTGATGTCGGTGCCATGCAATGTGGTGATGAATGGGAGGCGGCGCGGAGCCATCATGGAACGGGCGAGAAGTGCGCTGACAGAGTGCGGAATCGCGTAATGTACATGGAGCAGATCGAGCGAAGCGGACTCGGCGACTTCGGCCATTTTCACGGCAAGAGCAAGCGTATAAGGAGGATGGTCGAAGAGCGGATAGCTGGTGACTTCGACTTCGTGAAAATAAATGCGGTCGGTTGTGGGGTTCAGGCGAGTGGGCACAGCGTAACTGATGAAGTGCACTTCGTGGCCGCGCGCGGCGAGTTCCATGCCGAGTTCCGTGGCGACGACGCCGGAGCCGCCATAGGTTGGATAGCATGTGATTCCAATTTTCATTGGGCTGCGCACCCTTGCGCGCGCGACACGCGGATGCTAGATTCGCAATTTTCCATGTTTCTATTGGACGTGGCAAGGCAGGGGTGCGATGCAACGACTTAGCGGAAAGATGGCGTTTATTACAGGAGGCGGGACGGGGATAGGTCGCGCCTGCGCGTTGCTGTTTGCGAGGGAAGGCGCGAAAGTTGCAGTGGCGGCACGGCGAAAAGAGAAGCTGGAGGCAGTCGCGCAGGAGATTATCGCCGAGGGGCATGCCGCACTGGCGGTGGAGTGCGACGTGACGCGGAAGGCTTCCGTGGATGCAGCGATACGCGCGGCGGAGGAGCGGTTCGGCGGGCTGAACGTGATTGTGAACAACGCGGGCGCGCTCCACGTAGGAAGCGCTGAGGAAACTTCGGAGGAGGACTGGAATCGCGTAATTGCAGCGAACCTGACGGGAACGTTCCTCGTTTCGCGGGCAGGACTACCGGCGCTGCGGCGGGCAGGCGGAGGAGCAATTGTAAATATTGGGTCGTATCTTGGACTGGTGGGAATCAAGCACCGTGCGGCGTACTGCGCGTCAAAGGGAGGCGTGACACTGCTGACGAAAGCGATGGCGCTGGATCACGCGGCAGAGAAGATTCGCGTGAACTGTATTTGTCCGGCGCTGGTCGAAACGGAAATGGCCCTCGGCGCGATGCAGC
>DATFQU010000325.1:0-8805 GCA_035264005.1 Candidatus Acidiferrales bacterium | reverse complement strand
GCAAGTTCGAACTGGACGAACGTGATGAAGCAGAGGGGTACCGGGTCAGTCCCCGTGAACTCTGGAAAGCCACTTCATAAGAAGCGTACGCTGTTCCGATGAGATCTCCGTAAATGAAATCCCCATGCCGACGTTTGGCTTCGTATGGGCCACTTTGCCCACTGCTGTGAATTTCTCTTCCCTGTGGGTAATGGTGACGCGGACGTTCGCACCACTCTCAAAGGGATTCATCGTATCTACGTAGCACCCATGCAAACTCAGATCGCCGGTACGCGCCTGAATGCGCGTCTCACGCGTCGATTCGAGCAGCTCCACGGAGGCGAAAAACGGATGGCGCGGTTCGCGCCTGTGCTCAAGGCCCATCGATGCTCGGCAACCTCTCTGTGAAAGTTGCCGCACTGTATGCTTAAGGGCGTGCTGAGTCAAGCAGGCGGCGAAACACGGAGCTGCTCGGCGCGAGCTAAGGGAGTTGCCAGCCTTTTTCCACCGCGAGTGAAACGACTTCCTCAGCAGTCAGGTCCTTGCCGTCCACCTTGGTGCGCGCGGCTGCGTGATCAGCGCTGCCCAGACTATCAATGGGCGTGATACTGACCCCGTGTTTTTGAAGAAACGCGACAGCACCGCTGTATTCATCGGGAGGAACGATTCTCATGCCCCAAGTGTTGCGCGCCGCCTCGTCCGCGGCAATCCGGCAAAGCATGTAGCGCTGCAAACGCTGTGTGCCGTTCTGCCTTACTGAATCTGGAACGCGCACTGGACAGTCGCGCTCACCGTAATTTTTCCCGGCTGCACGGGAGGTGGAGACGGCGGAGCGGGCGCTCTATCGCGCGCGCCGGTAAGGCCTTCGGATGGGACATAAACGGTCGCGCTTTCCAGTTGCGCTGCGCTGTATTGCATGATTCCAACGATCTGCCCGATGTCGAGATTGGCATAGCGAATCGCGCCCGGTTTCTGTCCATTCGCTGCCAGAGCGGCCTTGGCGCGTTCGACGGCGTTGCTCATGGCGTCGGCAGCGGCGCGCGCTTTTGCAGCTTCCGGATTCTCGAGTGAATATTCAAGCGAACGGAAATTCGCGAGACCATTTGCCACCGAGTCATTAAGAATCGCGCCGATTTTTGTGAAGTCGTGAACCTTCAAGACAATTTGTCCCTGCACGTAGTACGACTTGGGCTTTTTGTTGTGGCCCATGTCGTCGGAAGGCGTGAGCGTCAGCACGCCTGTGGAGATTTCCTGTTTCGTCAGCCCGTTTTTCTCCGCGACCGCGACAATCTGCTGCATCGCCTGCGTCGCTTTCGTGTACGCCTGCGTCAAATCCTTGTCCTGCGACGAAATGTCGAAAGTCAGCGTAGCTAGATCTGGTTCAGCTTCATATGTTCCGTTGGCCTGGACGACGAGCGTGTCCGCGATGAATTTTGTTTGCTCGTTTTGCTGCGCAAGGGCCGGCAACGCAAATACACACACAAACACAAGACACAGCGCGGTGCGGTTCATGTTTTGCCTCCTGGACTTTCGCAGGTATGATGCGTCCAAGCCCCCCCCTCGCATTCATCAGCAAACACTCCCAGCGCGACTTTTTCGCGAATTCCGTGTTTACAAGATCAGGCCGCGCCGGAAGTGCCGAAAAGCGGCAGGCGGACGCCTATTACGGAAAAGGTCAATTCGACGCGCTCTAGATGCAACCATCTCGCTATAGAGTCCGTCGAAAAAAGTGAGAGTCGTGGGGCGCGTTTGTGCGATGACAAAAGGAATTGCACAAGGAGAGACTGGTGAAAACTAAATTCGTGCTCGCAGCTTCTGTTTTGTCACTGATGCTGGTTGCCAGTGCCGCGTACGCCAAGCATGCGGATTATCCGCCGGTGAAACTCGTGCTGTCGCCAGCCTCGCGCGTGCCTTCCGCCGACATTGTGAAAAACCTGATGTACAAGTGTCCCAACGTAACGCTCACGCTGAATTCCAAAGATTCCGATTACATGCTCGATGCGCGCGGCTGGCCTGAGAATTACCGCTTCACGCTGTTCCGCAAAGGCGGCCAAGCCGTGTTCGCAACGCATACGGTAATGCTCAGCAACGCCGTCAAAGACGTTTGCAAATACGTGAACACGAATCCTCCGTTAGCGCCGAAATAGCTGCGCTTGAATCTCGATTGACACGGTCTCTCCGGCAAGAATTCCTACATTTGTCCGTAAACCACCCTATAGCCCTGCGCAAAGATCTTCGTTAGCCTGAATGCACGATGTGATTGCACGTTGCCCGTGCCGCGTTTGTCCCTAGCCCAGTGAACTTCCAGCCCTGCGGTTGAGAGCGTGAGTTGGAGAGCAATTGAAAAACGAACGCGCTCCCGTGAAGAAGCGAAATTTATCGAAGAGGTTCACCATGAAAACGAAATTCTTTGTCTGTCTGCCTATCCTGCTGCTCTTTGCTGGCCTTATTTTTGTCAGCCTGCCGCAGCGAGTCGCCGCGCAGGACGAGCAGGATCCTCCCACTCGCGTCGCGCATTTGAGCTACATGGAAGGCTCGGTATCTTATCAGCCATCCGGCGACCAGAACTGGGTCCAAGCCGATCTCAATCGCCCGCTAACAACCGGCGATAATCTTTGGGCAGATCAAAGTTCGCGCGCCGAGCTTCACATCGGCAGTGCGGCGTTTCGGATGGGAGATCAAACAGGAATTTCGTTCTTGAACCTGAACGATCAAGCAGTTCAGATACAGCTCGCGCAAGGAACTCTCGAAATCAACGTCCGCCGTCTGGACCCCAACGAAGCCTATGAAATCGATGCGCCCAATCTCGCATTTTCCATCGTGCGTCCGGGAGAATATCGCGTGCAGGCCGACGCCAATGGTGACTCGACTGTCGTCGATGTTTTTTCAGGTCAGGGCGTTGTCACCGGCGGAGGACAAACCTTCAATGTCACTCCCGATCAGAGCGCCGTCTTCTCAGGTACAAATCAGCTTTCCGAGCAAGTGCAAGGCGCGCCGCAGGACGATTCGTTCGAAGGCTGGGCGCGTTCGCGCGAGGACCGCGAAGAGCATTCCATTTCATCTCGCTATCTTTCGGAAGACGAGGCGGGCTACGAAGATTTGGACGATTACGGTTCGTGGCACTCTGATCCTGACTATGGAGATTATTGGGTGCCAAACAATGTCGGCGCCGATTGGGAGCCATACCACGACGGCCATTGGTGTTGGGTGGCGCCTTGGGGATGGACTTGGGTTGACGCCGACCCGTGGGGCTTCACTCCGTTTCATTACGGCCGCTGGGCGATGATCGGCGGTTATTGGGGATGGGTTCCCGGTCCTGTCGCAGTGGCTCCCGTTTATGCACCAGCTTTAGTGGGATTCGTAGGCGGTGGAGGCTTCGGAGTTGCCGTGCAGTTCGGCGGCGGAGTGGGAGTCGGCTGGTTTCCGCTAGGCCCGCGAGACGTTTTCGTCCCCGCGTATCGAGTTAGCCCCCGGTACGTGGAAGAAGTCAACATCTCGGATACACGCGTAATCAATCGCACCACCATCACGAATGTCTACAACAACTACACCGTGAACCACGTAACGAACGTGAATTACACGTACGCGAACAATTCGCGAGCGGTCACCGTAGTGAATCAAAACACATTCGTCAGCGGAAGACCAGTTGCGCAGTCGGCGATGCGCGTGGACCCGAACGAAATTCAGCATCCACGAGTTGTGACTACCGCGGCGCTTACGCCATCTCGCGCGAGTATCGCCGGCGGCGCAGAGGCAGCCCGTGTTCGACCGCCCGCCAGCGATGCGAACCGCCGAGTCGTTACCAAGATGACTCCGTCTCCGCGCGCAGAGCCCATCGGCCGCCCGCGACCCGCGACCAATCCGAACCTCGCGCCCGCCGTTCTGAATCGTTCTGGCTATTCGCCTCAATTACAGCAGGTGCGAGCAACCGCGGCAGCCCGCGAGCCAGCGAAGGGCGCGCCGCCAGCTCAGCCAAATCGCGCGGCTCCAGAGATGTCGCGACCCAACAATGCGGCGCAGCCGAATCGCCCGGTCGAGAATCCACGGCCTAACGAAAATCCGAATCGTCCTGCGGAACAGCCTCAGCCGAACGAGGCACAGCCCAATCGGCAACCGCGCAGGACATTTACGCCTCCCAACCGGCCAGCAGAACAGCCAAATCGTCCCGCGGAGCAGCCGAACCGCCCGGCTGAGAATCCGCGGCCAAATGAAAATCCTAATCGCCCCGCAGAACAGCCTCGCCCGAATGAAGCACAGCCGCGCAGGACTTTTACGCCACCGAACCGCCCGGCCGAAAATCCGCGGCCAAATGAGAATCCAAGTCGTCCCGCAGAGCAGCCGAGACGCGAAACCCAGCCGCCAGAGCCCTCGACGAGGCAGCCGGCCCGTCCAAACGAGCAGCCGCGCCCGACGGAACGTCCATCGGAGAGAAGGCCCGTAGGACCACCACCGAATCGCCCGAATCAACCTGCGGAACGGCCTCGCCCCGAGCCTCAACCTCGCGCGAACCCTCGGCCAGCTCCGCGACCGCAGCCGAAACGACCAGCGCCACCAAAGAAAAAGAATCCGCCTCCCAAGAAACCGGGCGAACCCGGTTCTCAGTCGCAACAACCCGGATAGGCGGACCGCTATCTCAAAAGCGAAAGCGACTGCTCTTTCAACTACAGCATTAGTTGAAGAACTTGCGGTAGGCTAGCCAAACGAGCACCGTGCCTGCACAGATGGGAATTACAAACGGAGACGCGTCGTAGACTAAGTAACTAATGAAAATCAAGGTGACTCCGCCTGTGAGCCCGGCCCAGCCGCCGAGAAGGATGTCTCGACCGCGGCTCGCGGTCGGTAGTCGCATGATTGTCGCGGCCAGCCATCCCCCGGCAAGCCCCAGCAGAAAGAATCCGCATCCAAGCGCGAAATAATAAACGATGTAACCGACCAGCATCCGAGCTAATTCTTTCACCCTGCGAATCGAGGTTCAACCCGCCGACGGCTCATTGGATGACCTTCTGCTGCCGTAATTCAAATTCCATCTCTTCGATGACTGCTAAAGAGGTGTCGGGATCTTTGCCTGTAGCTTCCGCGTAGCGCCGCGAGGCTGTGGCTGATTTGCCCGCTTTGAGCAGGGACTTCAGTTCTGAAAGCAAAGGTTCCTGAATTTGTCCGACGAGGGCTTTAGTTGCCTCTCCGCGGGCTTTGATGTTGGGCAGATCTTCATGAAATTGTTTGATGATGCTGCCGTTGATGCAGGGATCGTCCTTGTACCAGCGGCCGTTTTCGCTGACAAGCCAGAAGATGAACGTACCGGAATTCTCCGCGCCGCTCGAGTATTCGATCTGAATTTGGTGCGTCGGAGGAACCGGAAAAGTGCCGTAGCCGTTGAGAGGCAGCGGCTCTTTCCCTGTGAGTGTCGTGTCCGTGAAATGGTAATTGGATGCGATGGGCTCGCGCATGGAGACTTCGACGGCGCGATCGTAGAAGTCGCGGTTTTCTGGCGTGATGCACGCCAGAGACTTGGGATGGAGGAGGGCGTTCATGGCCGCAACGTCATGAGCATTGCTTGCGGCGACGTAGCGGGAGACGAGCTCGTTGATGGTCGCTGGGTGATTATTGGGTAGGGAGAAAAGAGACGAGCAGCCAGCGAGAGCCAAGAAGCCACAGAATAAAGGGACAAGCCTCAGTCGCATGAACCCTCCTTTGAAATGACAGCTGGTTTGGAAAGATGACCGGGACGTTGGGTTAGGTTGAGGGATGAGAGGAAACGGGTCAACCGCGCAGTATAGGAGGCGCGTTGTAGGAGTAACCCTAGACCTGTTGTTGCCCGGACGGAAGGACGCCCCTGCCAAGTAAATGCCAAGTGGCGTGGCATGGTAAAATAGAGTGACCAACGGGGGCGAAACGGTTTCGACGGAGGCTGTCGCGGCCCGAAGGCATGCCGGGCGTCACCTGCCCGCAATCGGGTGAATAAGTATAACTGCCAATCAGAACTTGGCACTCGCTGCTTAATTAAAAACTAAGTAGCGCGTCTCCCTTCCTGTCGCCCGCGCGGGGAGGATGAGGCGTCACAATGTGGGCTGGCTGGCGCGTTTCAGCCCGTAATGCGCCGGCGAGATCATCGGGCTAGTTGGCCGCGTTTCTTGCTCCTTCTGAGCGCGGCCGGCGAACAGCGGAATGCCGCAAGGCAAGGCCGCGTGCGAACGAGCTAAGCATGTAGTCTTCGTGCTACAAGGCCTCTCGGACGGGGGTTCAACTCCCCCCGCCTCCATTCTCCTTCGCGCCGAAAATCAGGCGCTACGGCGAACGAGTCGCCAATCTCGCCCAGGATGTGCGACCGATAGATGAGAACGCGCGAAGGCGAATGCCCGCCGTAGCCTCGTCCACGCTAACAAAGTTTCAATGGGTCGCGCCGTGCTGTCATGCGCGTTCTAAAATTTCCTTCGCGAAGGCGGGCCGCTTGTACTACGTATACTTACTGCGCAGTGAAAAACGCCCTGTCCAAACGTACGTTGGATCAACTGGTGATCTGCGAATGCGTCTGGCACACCATAATTCAGGGAAATCAATACACACGAACAAGTTCAGATCGTGGACGCTCGAGGCTTACGTGGCGTTTCGAGACAAGCAACTCGCTAGTAGGTTCGAGAGGTATTTGAAAAGCGGCTCGGGCCGGGCATTCGCGAGGCGTCACCTTCAACACGAAACATAATCGGCGAGCCGAAGGGCAGCATTTCCCCTGCACCCGAAATAGACTGGCGTGACATTTCCCCGGGGGGGGGTATAGTAAGGTCGCCGTGCTTTCCGACGAGTTCACGAAAGTCCAGGCGGAGCTCGAAGCGATATTCGCGCAACTGCAGAACACGCGCGACCCCTCCGAACGCAAATTACTGTTTGCCGATGTAGGCATGCTCCTTCAGTTGGCCAGTCGCCTCATCAAAGAGAGCGATGAGCGCGTGAAAAAACTGCGGGAACAAAGGCCAGGACATTTGCCCCTCCAATATCAAAAGCAAAATCGCAAAAACTCAACCATGAAGTAACTGCGCGATCGGCGTAAGACATTCGCTCTAAAGCTTTCAAGTCTCCGGCTCTAGTGCTTCTGTGTATTTGCAACGCTCGGAACTCCCGCCAAAATCACATCAGGGTTGATGTAGGCAATTTTTATCCAAAGGGGGAATCATGCAGCACAACGCACTGAGAGAACTTTACGTCGACGAGTTGAAAGATATCTATAGCGCGGAGCAAATGCTCGTAAAGGCGCTGCCGAAAATGGCCAAAGCGTCCACATCGCCGCAGCTGCAAGCGGGTTTCGACGAGCATCTGCAACAGACCAAAGGTCACGTCGAAAGGCTGGAACGGATCTTCGCGGCCCTGAGCGAAAAGCCTACAGGAAAGAAGTGCAAGGGCATGGAAGGTCTGATCGACGAGGGCGGCGAGATGGCCAAGGAAGACCTTCAGAACGATGCACGGGACGCCGGAATCATCTCCGCGGCTCAGCGCGTGGAGCACTACGAAATCGCCGCGTACGGAACTGTGCGTACGTATGCCCGCCTTCTCGGCGAACAAGACGCGGTGTCGCTTCTCGGGCAAACGCTGGAAGAGGAGAAGGAAACGGATCGGAAGCTTACCCAGTTGGCGGAAAGCATAAACGTGGTAGCAGCAAGATCCACCGCAAACTCGTAGAACGCAGCACGGAAATCGTGCTCGAGTTGTCGGTGCGGGGCGTCACGGCATACTATGTCGGCATGCAAACTCTCACGTATAAAGGCACTGTCCACGCGTGGCAATGCGATCACATGGGGCACATGAACGTGATGTGGTATACGGGAAAATTCGACGAGGCCACGTGGAATCTCTTCGCCGAGCTGGGAATTACGCCGACGTATTTGCGCGAGCAGCTTCGTGGCATGGCCGGTGTGCAGCAGAACACCACGTACAAAATGGAACTGTTCGCGGGTGACGTGATCGAGATCAGCTCCCGAGTACTCGATGTTCGCGACAAGGTGATTCGCTTTCTGCACGAGATGCGCAACATCGAGAAGGGCACATTGGCCGCAACCTCGGACGTGACCGCCGTTCACCTTGATCGGCAAACGCGAAAATCGTGTCCGTTCCCGCCAGCGATCCGCGCCGCCGCCGAGGCGCGTCTACAACCATAATTCCAAGCCGCAACGGAAGTGGTATTATTCCCGCGCCATGAATAACAATCGCTTCCGCTTTCTCCTGAGCTCCGCTTGTTCATTCGCGTTTTTATTTACCACGGCCGCCACCACCGCTTCAGCCCAGCAGATGACCACCGGATGGGAGCACACTTATGCGCCGCCGGATCACCCCATCGTGCTGCATGCGGCGCGCTTGCTCGACGTCGCGTCCGGCAAAATCACCAGTCCTGGCGAAGTGCTGGTTCGCGGCGACAAAATCGCCGCAGTCGGCCAGTCGGTCACGCATCCCGCAAACGCGCAGACGATTGACCTCGGTGACACGACGCTCATCCCCGGATTAATCGACGCGCACGTCCATCTGTTTCTGCATCCCGGCAACGAAGGACTACAAACCGTCGTTGAGTCCGCGCCGCAGCGCGCGATTCAAGCGACACTCGCAGCGCGCGACGATCTGATGGCCGGCTTTACCGCCGAACGCGACATGGGCACCGAAGGCGCTGGCTCAGCGGACACAGACGTGCGCAACGCTATCAACCGCGGCGAAATTCCCGGCCCGCGCATGCGCATGAGCGGGATGGCAATTTCCATTCTTGGCGGACACGAAGACGCCGTCGGCTTCAATCCCGCTCAGCACGTCCTCGGAAACGCCGACTACGCGGATACGACCGACCAGCTC
>DATFQU010000324.1:0-6615 GCA_035264005.1 Candidatus Acidiferrales bacterium | reverse complement strand
CCCGGAGCGCGGCCCGATGTATCGCCCTGTAACACAATTGCCGGTTCGCCGCTCGGCGCGCCTGAAGCGTGTGAATTACCGCCCAGGCAGAAGCCGCAAGGTAGCCGCGATCGGGCAAATTCCCGAGCATTACGATCCTCTTCGCGCAGCTTTTTACGTCAACTGGGATTCCGACAGTCTCGCCTCTCTCCAGCTGCATTATCACGATATTGACCTGCTCATTCCCGAAGAGCTTCACGCTTTCACGCCCGACGGCTCGCTCTCCGTCGACAAAGACACAAAGCTCGACGCCTGGCTCAGAACCGTCAATGTCGAGCTTCCCATGATGCCGTTGCTGAACAATTATGACGGCTCCGTTTGGCAGATTGATCCGATGGCCAAGATGCTTGCGAGCGCCCCTGCCCGCCAGCGCCTCATCTCATCCCTTACCAGCTACGCGACGTCGCACAAAACCTATGGCATCGCCGTGGACTTCGAGGAAGTTCCCGACGAGAGCCAGGGCAATTTCACTCAGTTCATTCGCGAACTGGGCGCTGCGCTCCACGCCGCCAATCTAAAGCTGATGGTCGCGCTCCCCGCTGCGGACTGGAGCTACGACTACAAATCTCTCGGCGAAGACTCCGACGCCATCATTCTGATGAACTACGATTTTCACTGGCCGCAATCCCCAGCAGGTCCCATCGTCGATCAAACCTGGTACCTCAAGAATCTCCGCCAGATTTTCACCATGGTCCCGGCGCAGAAAATCGTCATGGGCATCGCCAATTACGCGTATGACTGGCCCTCGCCCACGAAGAAAAATCCGCATCCCGTCGCCGAGCCGCTGTCGTTCCAGTCCGCATGTGTCCGCGCGATGGAATCCGACGCCACCATTCAATTCGATCCCGCCTCCATCAGCCCCTTCTACAAATACGAAGACGAAAACAGCAACGTTCACAACGTCTGGATGCTCGACGCTCTCACCGCCTACAACGAGCTTCGCGCCGCCGAACAAGCTGGCGTTCAGGGTACCGCGCTTTGGCGTTTCGGCACCGAAGACCCGTCGATCTGGAGCATCTGGGACGCGACCCGTCCCACCGATCAGAACCGCGACGCTGTCGCCAATATTCCTCCGGGCTACGATTTGATCCTCGAAGGCTCCGGCGATCTCTGGCGCATCACCAACGGCCCCCAGAGCGGCACGCGTGCCTTTAAGTACGATCCCTCAGCCGACCTTTTCACCGATGAGGACATCACCAAATACCCGCTCTCCTGGCGCATCGAACGCATGGGCGGCAACGATCCCAAAGCCATCGCGCTCACCTTCGACGATGGCCCCGACTCCGCCTGGACTCCTCGCATCCTCGACGTGCTCCAGAAAAAGCACGTCCCCGCCACTTTTTTCGTCATCGGCGTGGAAGCTGACCGCTATCCAGGCGTCGTCCACCGCGAATATGCCGCGGGCGACGAAATTGGCAACCACACGTATACGCATCCCGACTTCGACACCGCCTCACGTCCGGAAATCGAATTCCAACTCAATCTCACGCAGCGCCTCCTCGAAAGCGACCTCGGCGTGAAGACGCTCCTTTTCCGTCCTCCTTACGGCATCGACGAAGAGCCCGAAACCGCCGACGAAGTCGCCAATCTGCCCATTCCGCAGTCCATGGGCTACTTGCTCGTTGCCGGACACATCGATCCTCATGACTGGGGCGAAGAAGGCAACGTTCCGCCTCCGCCGGTGCAAACCATCGTCAGCCGGGTGATCGACCAGGTCGAAAAAATCCCCGGCAACGTCATCATCATGCACGACGGCGGCGGCGACCGCAGCCACACCGTCGCCGCGCTCCCGCAAATCATCGACCAGCTCGAAGCCAAGGGCTATCACTTCGTCACCGTCTCCGATCTTCTCGGCCAGCAGCGCGCCGAAGTCATGCCGCCTCTCAGCCGTCAGGAGCGCCTTTTCGCCGCCGCTGACTCCTTCATCTTCGAACTCGTCCACTGGCTCCGCCTCATCATCGCCTTCATCTTCATCGCCGGAATCGCTCTGGTCAGCGGACGCGCCATCTTCATCGGCCTGCTCGCGCTCATCGAGAAATTCCGCCCCGCGCCGCTCGACCATCCTGAATATCAGCCGCTCGCGAGCGTCATCATTCCCGCCTACAACGAAGAAGTCGTCATCGCGGACACCGTCGGCTCCGCCCTCGCTTCCCGCTACGCCAAACTCGAAATCCTCGTCGTCGACGACGGCTCCACCGACCACACCGCCGAACGCGTCCTCGAATCCTTCGGCCACGACCCGCGCGTCCGCCTGCTGCGCCAGGCCAATTACGGAAAATCCGCCGCGCTCAATCACGCCCTCTCCGAAGCCCGCGGCGAAGTCATCGTCACCATCGACGCTGACACCGTCGTCGAGCCCGACGCCGTCCCGCGCCTCGTTCGCCACTTCGCCGACCCGCGCATCGGCGCCGTCGCCGGCAATGTGAAAGTGATGAACCGCACTCGCTGGCTCACGCGCTGGCAGGCCCTCGAATACATCACCAGCCAAAATCTCGAAAAGCGCGCCTTCGACCTGCTCAATTGCATCCCCGTCGTCCCCGGAGCCATCGGAGCCTGGCGCGCCGAAGCCATGCGCAGTTGCGGCGGCTTCGCCGGAGACACCGTCGCCGAAGACACCGACCTCACTCTCACCATTCGCCGCCACGGCTGGAAAATCCTCTACGACGAAGAGGCCATCGGCCGCACCGAAGTCCCCGACACCATGGACGCGCTCGTCCGCCAGCGCTTCCGCTGGACTTTCGGCACTCTTCAAGCCGTCTGGAAGCACGGCGACGCCGTCGGCCGCAAGCGCTATGGCACGCTTGGCTGGATCACCATTCCCAACGTCTTCCTGTTCCAGATCCTGCTTCCGCTTGTCTCGCCGGTCATCGACTTCCTCTTCGTCTTTTCCATTCTCCTCTGGGGACTCGCCCAGTTCCGCGTCACGCATCTCCCCGCTCTCTGGACCAGCGATGACGTCATCCGCTCCATGATTTTCTTCGCTGCCTTCATGCTGATTGACCTGCTCACCTGCGTCATCGCCTTCGCGCTGGAAAAAGGCGAAGACTGGTCGCTCCTCATCCCGCTTTTGATTCAGCGCTTCTATTACCGCCAGATGATGTACGTCGTCCTCTTCCGCGCCATTAAGGAAGCCGTCCACGGCCGCCCCGTCGGCTGGCGCGGCGTCGAAACCCAAAAACCCGAATTGCCCGCACCCGTCACTCAGCCGGAATAGCTTCGCTTTTCGGACGCTCGACCCGCTCTGGCAAAGCCTATCGTTGTGATAGCATCCGTCTTCGTGCCTAAAACTAAACAACCCAAGCCGCAGGTTAGATTTGGAATTGGCGAGTGGTACGGAACGCCGTTAACTGCAATGGCGAAGGCTGAACGCCGTAGGCTTGCCGAAATCCAGAGCGTTCCTAAACCTAAAAGACTCGCAATCGTCTGTCCCTTTCAATCAACTCCTCAACGAAGTATCCCCTGCAGCAAAGCAGGCGGCGTTTGTTCCCTGCGCCTATATGAAAAAGCTACAGAAACGGGCGAAGTTAAACCCGCGCCGGGCGATAAGGGAGAATTGCGCGCCGTTTGCCCAGCACGCTTCGAGGAGAACCGCCTGATTTATCGTTGGGTGGGACAAACACTTCTTAATTCCGATTCCACAGTCGCACTTAGCGAGATTGGTTTCCTGGAGCCACCGCCTTCGCCAGAAATCGAGGCTGCTCCTTCGGATGTCGGACGGATTGACAAGGTACTTGTTGTGCCTCGTAGCAAGCCCCTCTTGTGGTGCGCGTTAGAGTCTCAAGCAGTTTACTTTCAGGGTAGCGCGATGAAGAATGACTTTGACCTCATTGCAGAGAATGTCGGCGACACAATTCCTTTTCCTAAGGTCTCTCGACGGCCTGACTATCGAAGCAGTGGACCGAAACGTTTGATGCCTCAATTGCAGATCAAAGTTCCATCACTCAGAAGGTGGGGAAAGAAAATGGCTGTCGTCGTTGATCGGAGTTTCTTTTTGGCAATGGGCAAGATGCGCACTGTGCCTAGCATGTCGAATTGCGACGTGGCTTGGTTCGTTGTCACTTATAAAGAGGCCGAGGATGGAAAATTTAAGTTGGTCGAAGACCACGTACAATTTGCCACGCTGGAAGACTCAGTAGAGGGCCTCACGGCCGGCGTGCCTGTCAGCTTGGAGACTTTCGAAACGCGGATTCTGGCCAAGTTGGAGCGGCTTTCTGGCCCATCCGAGGTCACGCCCGACTAAAAGTTCGTGCATTATCTCGTGGTGGGTATTTTTCATAGGAATCTTATGTGTGTCGAACCCGAACCGGGCAGCGAGCGCTCGAATCGGTTTGCAATCATCATAAGTCATAAGAAAATCGCCACGGATGCTTGAAGTTTCCAAAAAGAGCTTTTCATGGTCAATTTGGGAATGAACGTACAGTCTGCGTGCCGCTAGTGTGTAAGGTGGATCAATAAAGAAGGCGACATCCGACCGGCCCGCATTTTGGTGAATAAACTGTATACCGTCTCCCTCAAAAAAACGGATTCGATGCTTGTTTTCGGTAATCGCGAGAATTCTTCGCGCCAAGGTCTCTGGATACCAGCGTGAGGCCAGTCCTTTGCCGTTTTCACCCTGCTTCATGAGACTTGCTCCGGGAGCCATGATCCCGCCGCGCTGCACACGATTCTTTAGTATCGTTTGAAACGCACGCTCGAATTGGTGTCTGGGATTATTGGAAAGACACGATTTCACGGATCCTTCAGACATCTGAAAAGACAGGATTTCGGAGGCTAGCCTTTCGCCTTGAACGCTAAGCACAGTTTTCCAAACAGACGCAACATTCCGATCCATCTCTACTAACGTAACTTTCACTGCCAACTCGTCAAAAAGAACCGACAGACCCACCGTAGCCCCGCCCGCAAAAGGCTCGGCAAACTCAAAGGGCCTACGGTCGAGACTTTCTATCCATTTTCTGATGTAGGGAACCAGCCATGTCTTTCCGCCAGGATAACGAAAAGGACTGCGATGTGGAACCGAAGAGACGTTGACAACTCTTGAAGTCATCGGCGCAATCATAGCCACACCGACTGACGGAAGCAAGTTCACTACCAAACACGGAGGAGAATTGTTGACAAGTCGGTTAATGCGTGTTATCGTCGTCGTTGATGGTTTGCTCATCCAACTTCGCATCCCGCAGCTTCCCGCGAGGCCTCCGGTGGGGCATTCGCCTCGCCTGAGCCGCCCAAAAGGTATCCCAGCTCCTCTTCCCGCCATTTCTAATCGCCAGACCCCTCCAGAATTAGAAATAACCGTAACTTACACAAAACAAACGGTCGGACCCGTTTCTAATCGCCAGTACTTTCGCATTTTTCAACGCCAATTTCGATTATCGTTCACGTCACTATTCCGCTCCGCAACGGCTTGTCGGCTACACCAATCGGCTTCCGTCCAGGCGTGCTATAATGCCCCTGTTGATGGGCTGCACCCTCTTTCAGGGGCGGCACCGGAGGTCAACATGAGCGCCATCCCTGCGGGCAAAAATGCAGGCAACGGCAAAATCACCGTGCCTGACATTCTCAGTCGCAAAGCTTCCGCCTCCCATTCGCAAAATTCGCGGCAGAAAATCACCTGCCTCACCGCGTACGACTATCCCACCGCGCGCCTCCTCGACGACGCGGGCGTCGACATTCTCCTCGTCGGCGATTCTCTCGGCATGGTCGTGCTCGGCAACGACACCACCTTGCCCGTCACTCTCGACGAAATCGTGCACCACGTCAAGGCTGTCCGCCGCGGCACGCGCCACGCGCTCCTCGTCGCGGACATGCCCTTCGGCAGCTTCCACGTCTCCGTCGAAGAAACCGTTCGCGCCGCGCTGCGCCTTGTGAAAGAAGGCGGCGTCGATGCCGTCAAACTCGAAGGCGGCGAAAAGCGCATGGAAATGATCGCGCGCCTCGTCGAATCGGAAATTCCCGTGATGGGCCACGTCGGACTCACGCCGCAATCCGTGCTCGAATTGGGCGGCTTCCGCGTGCAGGGAAAATCCGCCGAGTCCGCCGAGCGCCTTTTGCGCGACGCGCGCGCCGTCGAAGCCGCTGGCGCTTTTTCAGTAGTGCTCGAATCCGTTCCGCGCGAACTCGCCGCGCGCATCACCGGCGAACTGCGCATTCCGACCATAGGCATCGGCGCTGGACCGGATTGCGACGGCCAGGTGCTCGTTTTCCACGATCTTGTCGGCCTGACGATGGGCGGCTCGCCGAAATTCGCGCGCCAGTACGTCAATCTCGGCGAGGAAATTTCCCGCGCCGCCCGCGCGTTTTGCGAAGACGTTCACAGCGGCAATTTCCCGTCCGACGCGGAATCGTTTCATGCGTCGCAATTCGCCGCGCAAGCGAAAACGCAGGTGCACTGATAATGACTCCAGACGAAGTCCGGACGCTGAATGCCTACAACACTTGGGCAAATCACCGCGCATTGGATGCGTGTGCGCAGCTCAGCCCGGCGCAGTTCACGCAAGATCTGCACTCCAGCTTTCCTTCTGTGCGCGATACGCTCGTGCACCTCATGCTGGTGGAGTGGGTTTGGCTCGAGCGCTGGCT
>DATFQU010000323.1:0-4491 GCA_035264005.1 Candidatus Acidiferrales bacterium | reverse complement strand
GCGCCCGGCCGCCTCGCCGCCCTCGAAATCCTCAAAGATCAGGGAGCCCACTAACGTGAAAAAAGCCATGTTAGCGCTGTCCTTATCCATATGGTTGAGCCCAACGGCGTATGCGCAGAAAGTTCCTCCGCAACTCCTGGCGCACGCCGCTCATTGCTTGGCAACTAAAAATTTCTTGCCGTCAATGCACGGCCGGAATCGAAGTCTTGGGTTCTTCCTCGACGAGAAATCCTATGCTCGCGAAAAAGTGGTTTACGTCGTCAACTACGCAGGACCCGACAAGTCGAATGGATGGGTTTTTGCTGTCTTCCTAACCGAACATAATGGCGAGCAGCACTTCAACATCCAAAACAACGCCACTTTTGTTTTGTCCAAACGGGAGGTCGATGGAATCTCGTTTGTCGGTTCAGGTCAACCGCTTGGTGGCATATGGACACAGCAGCACCTTGAGATGGCGATCAAGCAGATTGAGGCGCGGCCTCGGCTCATCCTTAGCGACAAAAATTTGTCAGCCGCATTGCCATCTGTGACGTGCGAGTCATATGCGGAGGATTCGCGCTCGCGCTTCTAAGCCAATGCCAAAACACTACACTCTCGTCTTTCTCAGAGACCTAGAGCCAATACCAGTCGTGTGTTCAGGCGTCCACCTTCCAGCTTGTCATCCACCGAAAGCAGAATCACGCCGCGCGAAGGCCAATTATTTCAGCCAGCCCGAGCACCACCGCGTATGTGACGAACAGAAACGCGGCGTATCGGCCTCCCGAGGCCTCATGAATTTTCGGCATGAACGTGGCGAGGTGCGAGAGTACGACGGCTTCTCCAATCATCCCGGGAATAGCCAGAAGCAGCATCGCCTGTGAATACTGGGGAGTTGGAATGTGGCGCCACCGGAGAATCGCGAAGCATATCGCCGCAGAGATGAGCGGTGAGGTGACAAAACTGATCCAGTATCGCGCCGGCGTAGTTTCCAGCACGCGATGGCCGGTATAGGCAAAATAAATGGTGCCGAGAACCCAAATCGCCAGGCCCAGAAGCAATAGCAGCGCACTTTCCTGGATTTTCATGCGAATCTCCTTGGGAGCGATATAATGTACCACGTGGTTCATCGGGAATGTACCATATGGAACATTCTGGAGGCAAGTTGCGGAAGCCCGCGAGACTCGATAGGAACGAGCTCGTTGATCGCTGCCTGAAGGCCTTCGTGGCGGCGGGCACGCTCGATTTGAGCCTCGATCAATTGGCTCGAAAGGTTGGAAGCACCAAGCGTATGCTCGTTCACTATTTCGGAACTCGTGAAATGCTGGAAGAAGCCGCCATGACCCGTTTGGAGGAAAGGCTGCGCGGGCGATTTTCCGCGCCCGCCTTCACGCAGCGGGCCACGCCGAAAATGATGGTAACGCTGCTGTGGGATCAGGCTACTTCCGTCGATTCCAGGGGGCTTTTGATGCTGCTGATGGATCTGTCTAGGCGCGCGTGGAGCGGTTCCGATCGCGCGAAAGCATTCTATCTGGAGCAGCGCAAGCTCTGGATTGACTTGCTCCTCAAATTCTTTTTGGATCGCGAGAAAGTGGAAGACTTGCTTCAACTGTTTCAGGGCGCGCTGCTCGTTTTCTTGGTGACCGGTGACCACCACGCAGGCAAAAGCGCGCTCCTCCGCATGGCGTCCTCTTCAGCGCGGAGGAGACGATCATGACTTCGCGCGACATCGTCATCATCGGCGCCGGCCAAAACTCCCTCGTCGCCGCGTTTTACCTCGCCCGCGCCGGACACAAGCCGCTCGTCCTCGAACGCCGCGCCACCGTCGGCGGCGCCGCCGTCACCGAGGAATTTCACGCCGGCTTCCGCGCCTCCGTCCTCGAAGGAGTCCACGGCCCGCTCGCTCCCGCCATCGCAAAAGACATGCAGCTCGAACGCCACGGCGTTCAATTACTCGAACCCGCCGCCCGCCTCTTCGCCCCGCATCCTGACGGTCGCGCGCTCCTCCTCCACGCCGGCAGATTTGCGCATGTCGCCGCAATCGCCCGATTCTCCAAACCGGACGCCGCCAATTATGTCGAGCTCGCCGAAACTCTCGATTCCGCGCGCTCTCTCATCCGCGATCTTCTTCTCATGACTCCGCCCGACATCGACCATCCCTCTTCCGCCGACGCTTGGAGTCTGCTCGGCGCTGGCCGCAAATTCCGCCGCCTCGGCGAGAAAAACATGCAGCGCCTCATTCGCTGGGGCCCCATGGCCGCCGCCGATTTCGTCGCCGAATTTTTCGAAACCGAACTCCTCCGCGCCACCATCGCCGCTCGCGGAATTTTCTGCGCCGCCGCAGGCCCTTGGTCCGCGGGCACTACCGCGCTTCTGCTGCTCCGCCTCGGCGCTGCAGGCCTTCCCCACGGTGGCTCTATGCAAACAAAAGGTGGAGCAGGCACTCTTTCCAACGCCCTCGCCGCTGCCGCGCAACAAGCCGGCGCCGAAATTCGCACCAACGCCGAAGTCGCCCGCATCCTCGTCAAAGATGGCGCCATCTCTGGCGTCGCGCTTTCCACCGGCGAAGAAATCCCCGCCAAGACTGTCATCTCCGGTGCCGATCCCAAGCGCACTTTCCTCAACCTCCTCGAACCTGTGCATCTCGCGCCCAGTTTTCTCCAGAAGATGCGCCACTATCGTTCGAGCGGCGTCGTCGCCCGAGTCCATCTCGCTCTCGACGCGCTTCCAAATTTCCCTGCGCTTCAAAATCTCTCCGAACCCGAACGCGCCGACGCTCTCGCCTCTCGCATCCACATCGGCCCCGAAATCGACTATCTCGAACGCGCCTTCGACGTCTCCAAGTACGGCGAATTCTCCCGTGCGCCCTATCTCGAAGCCTCCATTCCTTCGCTCCTTGATCCTTCCCTCGCGCCCGCAGGCAAACACGTCATGACCATCCACATGCAATACGCCCCGTATAAATTGAAGAACGCCGATTGGTCTTCGCAGAAAAACGCCCTCGCCGACGCCGTCATCAACACCCTCGCCGAATACGCGCCCGACCTTCTCTCCAAAGTCCTCGCTCGCCGCGTCATCACTCCGCTCGATCTCGAACGCGACTACGGCCTCACCGGCGGCCACATCTCCCATGGTGAACTCGCCCTCGACCAGCTCTTCACCATGCGCCCTCTCCTCGGCTTCGCCCGCTATCAATCTCCTATCCGCGGACTCTTCCTCTGCGGCTCCGGCACGCATCCCGGCATCGGCCTCACCGGCGCCTCCGGCCTCAACTCCTCCCGCCAAATCCTCAAATCCCTCCGCTGAAACACGCGCGCCCTTTTTTGTAAGGTTTTCCACCTTCTTGGGACTACCAGTAATAGGGAAGGCTTAGAGAGCGACGGCGCCACCGGATGTTGCAGCCTGCTAGGTGTTTTCGATGGCTCGACGGCCCGCCCACTCTACTCAAGGAGAAAAAAATGGCGACCGCAAACCAATCAACCACCGTTGCTTTGCCGCACACAATATCCACTGGAGTTTTACAACCCAATTCCCCTGTAAAATCCCGTTTGAAGCCCATCTTTATCGGCCCGAATGGCGTGCGCGCTGGCTGGCGATTGCTCATCTTTTTCTTGCTCCTGAGCATTCCCGCAACCGCTCTGTTTATCATGTCCCATAACCAGACCGCTCCTTCCACCCCGCAAACAATCACACCGTTTCTGCTATCCGCAAGTGACGCGATTACTCTCGCGATCCTCGCCGGCGCCGCCTTTCTCATGGGAAAAATCGAACGCCGCAAATTCCGCGAATATGGCTTGCCGCTAACTCAGGCATTCCGCCGCGAATTCTGGATCGGCACCCTCATCGGGTTTTCGACCATCACCGGCACGTTATTTACTCTGTTCCTCTTGCACGCCTATCGTGTCTCCGGACTCGCTCTTCACGGCGCGGCAATCTGCTCGTCGCTCGCCGCTTGGGCCGGCACATTTCTCCTCGTCGGACTTTTCGAAGAATTCGCGTTCCGCGGATACGTCCAATTCACGCTCGGTTCTGGAATCGGCTTCTGGCCGGCCGCCACTCTGCTGTCCGCTCTGTTCGGCTTGGGCCATCTCATCGCCGATCCAAACGAAACTCTCATCGGCTCCACCGCCGTTGTGCTCTTCGGTCTGCTTTTGTCCTTTTTCCTCCGGAAGACCGGAACTCTGTGGTGCGCCGTCGGTTTCCATGCTGCCTATGACTGGGGCCAAACCTTCTTCTACGGTGTCCCTGACAGCGGAATCACGCCCTATCACAATCTTCTGCATTCCGTTATGAGCGGACCAGCGTGGCTCACCGGCGGTATCGTCGGCCCGGAAGCCAGCATCGTAACGCCCGTCGCCCTGCTGATTGCCGCGTTGCTCTTTGGCCGCTACTATCGCAGCCGCCGTTCTCATGCGGGACAAACGCTTCCAACGCAAACGGTGATTTCGTAATGTCTCTAGTCCCCAGTCCGATCAGTATTCGATTGGACTGGGTGACCTGCTTGCAGACGAAAAA
>DATFQU010000322.1:0-3570 GCA_035264005.1 Candidatus Acidiferrales bacterium | reverse complement strand
ATTCAATTCACCGGAGGCGACGGAGCGGCTGAGTTCGAGAATGGCGCGCTCTTTGTTTTGGCTGTAGCCAAAAGCGCGAAGCGTACCGGGAGGAACGTCGGCGAGATCTGCGGGAGATGGGCAGGCGTGCGCGAAGAAATTTGTGGCGGGGGAGCGGCCGAAATTCTCGACGAGGCGATTCAAAAGCATCATGCCGACGTCCAATGAAACTTGCTGGCAAGAAATGGCGTTGAGCAGAGCTTCGAAAACGGTTGGATAACGCGGCGGCTTGAAGCCGGTGAATGCGGAGATGAGAGGGCGCATAGGTTTCTGTTTTGCGGCGAAAGCGTAAAACGGACCGAGGTCGATGTTGAGGCCGAGCATGCGTTGGAGAGTGGCGCGGAGGACCGGTTGAAGCGCAAAAGAGTGGTTGGTGCCGGTAAAAGTGACGCGAAGACGCGGATGCGCGGGAGGGCCGGTTTGTTCGACGGCAAATTCGATGATGTCGTTGCCCGCGTCTGAATCGAGAGAAAGAACGCGGCGATAGATTTGGCCGTCCCAGCGGTCGAGAATATTTTCGGGGCGGCGGCGTAGTGTCCAGACAGTGAGGTCGAGGCGAAAGGGTGGCTTTGGATGCAGCGTGAAGGAGGTCCACGATTGTCCGGAGGCGCGGTTGAGACCGTCCCATGGCAGGATTTTTGATGGGAGATTTCTTGAGCCTTCCCGCATGTTGTTATCATCTACCGTACACGCGCGGCGATGCAAACGCAGGATGGCGATGGTGCGATGGGGCTGCTTGAGTCTGCGCGAGAGGAGATGATGACGGTGGCAATGATGAAACTGAAGGCGCGAAAGGAAGTTGCGGAAGGGACGATGGAGTTTTTGCTGGAGAAGCCGGCGGGCTTTGACTTCAAGCCCGGGCAGGCGATGGAAGTGAAGCTGAACAATCCGCCAGAGACGGACGGCGAGGGGAATTCGCGGGCGTTTTCGATTGCGAGCGCGCCGTACGAGCCGGACATTATGTTCGCGACGCGGATGCGGGACACGGCGATGAAGCGGTCGCTAAAGAAGATTCCCATTGGAACGGAGCTAGAGATTGATGGACCGTGGGGCGATCTTAAACTGCATACGCGAGCGGCGCGTCCGGCGGTGTTCATAGCGGGCGGAATTGGAATCACGCCGTTCCGAAGCATGGTGATGGATGCGGCGCACAACAAGCTGGGCCACAAGATTTCGCTTTTCTATTCGAATCGAAGGCCGGAGGATACGGCGTTTCTGGATGATTTGACGCGGGCCGAGAAGGAGAATCCCAACTTCAAGTTGATTGCGACGATGACGGAGATGGAAAAATCGTCGCGTCCGTGGAATGGAAAGACAGGTGTGGTGACGAAAGAGATGATCAGCGGAGCTCTTCCGGATCTCAGCGAGCCGATTTTCTATCTGGCAGGCCCAGGCGGAATGCTGACCGCTATGCAGAAGCTGTTGCTGGGCGCCGGGGTGAACGAAGATGATATTCGCGCGGAAGAGTTCGCGGGGTATTAGAATGTACGCGCGAGGTGCATGTTGGCTGAGATCACGGCGCTGTTTTTCGATATTGGCGGTGTGTTGCTGACGAATGGATGGGACCGCGATTCGCGGGAGCTGGCGGCGCAGAAGTTTCATCTGGACTGGCAGCAATTCGAAGAGCGGCATGAATTGGTGCTGCACGCGTTTGAAACGGGAAGGCTGGGACTCGACGAATATCTGGAAAAAGTGATTTTTTACTGCAAGCGGGAGTTCACAAGGCAGGAATTCAAGGGCTTCATTTATTCGCAGGCACAGGCGATGCCGGAGTCGCTGGAATTCATGCGGCGGCTGGCGAAGGCGCGGCGATATTTGATTAGCGCACTGAATAATGAGTCGCGGGATTTGAATGCCTACCGCATCGAGACATTTCATTTGCGAGATTACTTCGATGTGTTCCTCAGTTCGTGTTACCTCGGCGTGCGCAAACCGGATGAAGCGATCTACAAATTGGCGTTAAGCATCACGCAGCGAAAAGGCGAAGAGACGGTGTTTGTGGATGACCGCGCGTTGAATCTGGAGTGCGCGCAAGAATTAGGGATGCATACGATACAGTTCAAGAGTGTGACGCAGCTAGGGGAGGAATTGGGAAAACTAGGTGTTGCGATTGGCGCGACGGCGTAGGGTTTTTCAGGCGTGCGCCCGCGCTGAAGACTGGGGCATCGAAATGAAGGGGAGAAAATGGCAGAGGGAATCGAGCCGCATCTGTTTGTGATTTTGGGAGCGACCGGCGATTTGACCGGGCGCAAACTGCTGCCGTCGCTGAACGGGTTGATCGCGCGAAAGGCGGTGGGGTGGAAGAGCATCATTCTTGGGGTGGGCGTTGAGACGGACGTCGATGATGAGAGCTTCCGCGCGAAATGCTGTGAAGACCTGAAGAACGCAAATATCCCGGAAGATCAGATTGCGCAAACGGTTTCGGACAAGCGGGTTTTCTATCAGACCATCAGCAAAGGGGCGGACAAGGATTACAAGAAACTGGCTCAGCGCGTCGAGAAAATCGAAAAGGATAACGATTTGCCGGGGAATCGCGTTTTCTATTTGGCGCTGCCGCCGAAGGTGTTTCCGCTGGCCATTGCGGGGCTCGGCGGCGCAGGGCTGAACAAGAGTAAAGGCTGGACGCGATTGGTGATCGAGAAGCCGTTCGGGCGGGATTTGAAGTCAGCGCAGGATCTAAACAAAGTTGTGCATGAGAGTTTCGACGAGAACCAGGTGTACCGCATCGATCATTATCTGGGCAAAGAGACGGTGCAGAATCTCTTGGTGTTTCGGTTCGCGAATGCGCTGTTCGAGCCGCAATGGAATCGCGATCGAATCGAAAGCGTAGAGATTACCGTGGCGGAAAGCCTGGGCGTGGAGCATCGCGCGGGATATTACGAAGGCGCGGGCGCGTTGCGGGACATGATTCAGAACCATTTGACGCAGGTCGCGACGCTTACGGGAATGGAAGTGCCAGAGACATTCGGTGCAGATGCAATCAGGCGCGAAAAAGTGAAGGTGCTGCATTCGGTGCTGCCGATAAAGATCGAGGATGTGGTGCTGGGGCAGTACGCGGCAGGGAAAATCGACGGCAAAGACGTGCCGGCGTATCGCGACGAACCGGGCGTGGCGAAGGATTCGCAGACGGAGACGTTCGTGGCGCTGAGGTTGAATATCGAGAATTGGCGCTGGCACGGCGTGCCGTTTTTCCTGAGAACAGGAAAGCGGCTAGCGTCGCGGTCGAGTCAGATCGTGGTGAATTTCCGGCGGCCTCCCGTGTGGATTTTCAAACCGTTCGATGGAAACGAAATCCAATCGAATTCGTTGGTGATCACCGTTCAACCGGATGAAGGATTCGATTTGTATTTCGAAATCAAAGCGCCGGGGCAGGGAATAAAAATTCAACGGAGCGATTTGCATTTTCGGTACTCGGAAGTGTTTCAGCCGCTCGCGGACGCTTACGAGACGTTACTACTTGATGTGCTGCAGGGGGATGCGACACTGTTTGTAAGCGACGACTGGGTGGAAGCGTCGTGGAGGTTGTACACG
>DATFQU010000321.1:0-2388 GCA_035264005.1 Candidatus Acidiferrales bacterium | reverse complement strand
GCGTCGTTGCGCAGAGTGAGGTTTTCGATGGCGCGGCGGCCGGGCGCGCAGGTGCAGTTGCGCGCGACGATTTCGCGGAGGCGTCCAAATTCGAGAAGCTCTTCGGCGGTGCGGCTCACGGATTCAAAATGCGGGAAGGAGGGCGTGGTGTCAAGCTGGCGAGGGCGAAAATCGAAACTCGGGGAAACACGGCTGCACGATTGAAGGACGCTGCGATATCATCGCGTTTCCCCATGGCGAAGAATCTACTGGAGCAACTTAAGGGAGGCGACCGGCGCAGCATCGGGCACAGCGATCAAATTGCCGAGTTAGTGTCGAAGAAGCCGCGATTATTTGCCGAGCTGTTCAAAGGATTGTGGTCCGAGGATCCGCTAGTGCGAATGCGTGCGGCGGATGCCGTCGAGAAAGTGACGCGAACGAAACGGGAGTTGCTTCAGCGGTACAAAAAGGAATTGCTTGGATTGATGACTGAAGTTGAGCAGCAGGAAGTGCGCTGGCATTTGGCAGCGATGGTTTCGCGGCTCGAACTGAATGCGAGAGAACGGCAACGCGCGGTGGCGTTGTTACAGGAGTATCTGGAAGATCGAAGCTCGATTGTGAGGACGTTCGCGCTGCAAGGACTGGCGGACTTGGCGGAAAGCGACGAGAGCATTCGTCCGATGGTGATGGAGATTTTGCGGGAAGCGGTGCGAAGCGGCACGGCTGCGATGAAGGCGCGGAGCCGCAAGTTGCTCGCCCGAATGGAACGTATTTGAGTTTAGGAGCGTGCGCTGCCCGCCGAGAGTTTTAAGTCGAGATATTCGGCAGCGTTTGCGGGGGCATCGGCAAAATAAATCAAGCGCTCGACGGCCTCGCCCCACGCGGCTTTGTGGCCGGTTTCGACTTCGCGCACACGTTCGATGATTGGCTGCCAGAAGTGCCCGATGATGGCGAAAGGTTTCGCGGGCATGACGCGCTTGTTGAGCATTTCCCAGACGACGGCGAGTTCGACGAGCGTGCCGGTTCCGCCCGGGCAGGCAACATAAGCGGAGCCGCGTTCGATGAGTGCGAAGAGGCGTTCCTGCCAGGTTTTCACGGAAATTACTTGGTCGACCCAGGCGTTTGGACGGGAACTGAAAAACTCCGCCGTGATTCCAATCGTTTGGCCGCCCGCCTCCTTGGCGCCGCGCGAAACGGCTTCCATTACGCCGCCGTAGCCCCCGCTGCAAACGATTAAGCCGCGAGACGCGAGTTCGGCACCAAGCGTGTGCGCTAGAGCGTAGTGCTCGTCGCCTTCGATGGGGCGCGAACTGCCAAAAATAGTAATGACGCTGGACCGAGCGCTTGCGGCGGTCATCGCTGTTTTTTCTTGTGAGTTTTTTCGGCTGGTGCACCGAGGTCTTGGACCATTGCGACTGAAATAGCGTCTAGAGTCTTTTCCGCCTCGCGACCCGGGCCGCCGAAGTGATTGTCGAACATGGAAAAAATCAGATGCTCACCGCGAACGGTGGTGGCGAAGCCAGAAATCGCTTGGACTCGCGCGACGGAGCCGGTCTTCGCCTGGATGCGGCCTTCGGCGGGCGTGCCGTTCATACGGTGTTCGAGAGTGCCGTCGAGGCCAGCGACGGGAAGAGTGGTGACGAACGCATCGCCCCACGGTTGCTGGTGGACATATTCAAGCAGAGCGACGGCCGCGCGCGGCGTGACGAGGTTCTCGCGAGAGAGCCCGGAGCCGTCATCCACCAACACATCGCCGAGCGGAACGCCGATGGAAGTGAGGAACTGCTGCTCGATTTTCAGGCCGCCTGCGAGGAAGCCCATGCCAGTTTTTTCCTTGGCCACTGTGCGCAGGAGAATTTCAGCATGAAGATTCTGGCTGACTTTGTTCAACACGCGAACGATTTCGATCAGCGGAGGCGAATCGTGTTCGGCGAGTACGAGCGGCGCGGACGGCGCTGGCGGTGCGGTGGCGGCGGTTGATGATCCGTCAGGGGGCGGATTTTCGGGCGGAGGAACTGCGTGCTGTGCGCGGGCGTCTCCGGTGATACGAACACCGCGCGCGATGAGTAACTGCTTTAGTACGCCGGCCGTGTAGAGCGCTGGATCAAGCATCGCAGCGCCCAGATCAATTGTTGCATGGCCGAAAGGCACGGAGCCGCGGATGAGGAATTTCTTCGGGCCGGGCTCCATGACGGTGTCGAAGTCCGGCGTCGAATCGGCAGCACCAGTGGTAATTGAGAAATCGTAAAGGTCGTAGCCGGGCCAGGGTTCGACGGTAACTCCGGCGGCGGCACCGACTTGATCGCCGGGCGTGATTTTTATGTCGAGGCCGTTGTCATCAAAACAGATTGCGCTGACAGCGGCGCCGTAATCTTCCGGCAGATCGCCGATGGCCCAGCCGTCCGGATA
>DATFQU010000320.1:0-5665 GCA_035264005.1 Candidatus Acidiferrales bacterium | reverse complement strand
CGGCACACTTGCGTGCGGTGTGACCTACGGGCTCGGGCAGATGAAGCCGCAACTCCCGCCGGATTTATTGCTCGACTCTCTGGCGGATTTGCCGAAACACATAGCCAATGATTCCACAATTTAGTCGCGTCGTGATTCGCTTGGCGATCATTGGCGGAATCACTTTGTTCGCGACATGGCTTTTCTTGCAACAAGAGCCGGCCAGCGTCTTGCGCGCCGAGACAGTTCAGTCGCCAGCATTCCGCATCAGCGAAACGCTGAACTATCGGATCGATTGGCAACGCTATACCGGAGCAGGCACCGCGCAACTGCAAGTAATCGACCGCGACGATTTTTACGGCGCGCAAGCGTGGCACTTTCGCGCCACGATCCACACCGCTCAACCAATTCGCGCGCTCTATCCAATGGATGACCAAATCGATTCCTATTCGCTCCTCGCGGACCTCGTCAGCCGCCAATATCAGGAGCACTTCCGCGAATTTGGAAAGCCTGAAGACACGGACGCGTCGCTCGTTTCTCCCGGAGAGCCGTCACCGGCTGGCGCGCCGCGCGTCGTCGTTCCGCCGAACACTCGCGATGCGCTCAGCGCAATTTATCTGTTGCGCGTGACGGACTGGCGCCGCACGCGGGAACTTCGCGTGCCGGTGTTCGACGGCGAAAATGTCTATGGAATGGTTGCAAAAGCGGGCCCGCTCTCAACTGTAAATCTTGCGATCGGAAATTATCAGGCCAGGGAAATTGACATTCGTTTACTCGATGGAAGCCGCGAAGTTCCGGATGAGCATTTCAAAGTGTGGCTGGCCGACGATTTGGCGCACACTCCGTTGCTCTGCGAAGCCTATTTGTCGATTGGAATGATAAGAATTGAACTAACTTCGGACACTGCTTCCGTGGCCGAAAGCGGCGCAAATCCAGTCAGTCCACGGGGACGTTCCAATCCTCGGGCGGGAAACTGATTCCCCAAAACTTCGGCGCGGGTGCGTCGAATTCGATTCCGACCTGTGCCTTGCCGCCCTGCATTCGTCCGACGTAAACGATGCGGCATCCCTCGCTTGCTTTCGACGCTTTGTGCGTCAGCGTGATTCTTTGATTCGCTTTCACTTCCGACCGCAAGTGAATCAGAGCGCCGTGAGCATTCACGACCAGCGTTTTCGTCTCTTCATCGAAAAATGACTGGCCGTCAGGATTCTTGCCTCGCACGAGGACCGTGACCGACAGCATGACGCGCATGCTGCGGCGCCGGCCCTTATCGAGCGACAAATCGGGCGAGCTGGCTTGCTCCGCCATGATTCCACCTTAGCGTCGTTCGCGCGCCGCCGCAAACACTTGCGCATGGTTACCTGCGAGTCAGTTAACAGGGGACGGACAGGTCATAAGAGAAATCCGCGAATGGCATTCAATCGACGCAGCAGATTTGCTCGATCAGCCCGCAAACAATGTGGCCAATGGTGATGTGCGCTTCCTGAATCCGCTGAGCATTTCGCGAGGGCACGTTCAGCAGCAAGTCGACTTTGCTGGTGAGCCTTCCGCCCGTTTCGCCGGTCAGGCCAACGATGAATGCGCGCCGCTCGCGGCCACTGTCGACGGCCTGCAATACATTGGCGCTGTTTCCGCTCGTTGACAGCGCGACGAGCACATCGCCAGCGGATGCGAGCGACTCAATCTGGCGCGAAAAGATGCGTTCAAATCCGAAATCATTTCCGGCTGCGGTCAGAATCGACGTGTTCGTGGCGAGCGAAATTGCGGGCAGGCCGAGGCGATTGCGTTCCAACCGAACGACAAGTTCGGCGGCGAGGTGTTGAGCGTCGGCAGCGCTTCCACCATTGCCAAAAAAAATGATCTTGTGGCCGTTTCTTATCGCCGAGGCAGCCTCTTGCGCGAAGCGCGCAATTTTTGCGAGCAACTCCTCGGAGAGGCTTTCTTTGACGCGCGCGCTCTCGCACAATTGTTCACGAATTTGCTGGATATGATCGGGCACGATTTCTCTTTCGGTCCAGCCAATCCCGCCGCTATTTTCCGAACAAGCTCCCCACGAGCACACTCAGAACAACCAGCGTCAGAACAACATACGTCCAATCTTTCTCTTTGAAAAATGCAAAAACGCTGAAGGCCACGCGTGCAAAAGGAGTGGCCACAAGAATGACGAGGCCGAACTGAATCCAATTGCGCCCAACGGGAGCGACCAATCCTTTCACGATGCCATGAAATTCGCGCAAGCTCGCGGGCTCGGATTGGAATGTATGGTGATCCGGAAGCGGACCCTTGTGATGAATGACGTAGAAGATCCCGCCGATGATGACCACAGCGCACGCGAGCAAAACGCCGGTGCGCAGCAGCACGGAGATGATCTGGTCCATCCGTTCATCGGTCCACTGATTGTGCACGTCAGCCATTCAGAGTTTTCCTGTTAGTCCTTTCAGCAGCATTTCAACTCCAAGAGCGAGGATGGCTACACTGAACAGAATTCTCAAATAACGGGTGGTCGCGCCTGGAAGAATACGCGCTCCGACGAATGCTCCGAAGAGCACGCCGAGCATTACCGGCATAACCAAGGCCGGATCGACGTATCCCCGATGAAAATAAATGCCGGCGCTCGCCGCCGCTGTAACGCCAATCATAAAGTTGCTGGTTGCCGTGGAAACTTTGAAAGGAATCTCCATGGCTTGGTCCATGCCCAGAACTTTGAGCGCGCCGCTTCCGATTCCCAGCAGCCCAGACACGATTCCCGCGCAATAGCAAACGACAAAGCCGAGCGGCACGCGGCGGACTGTGTAGGATTTTTTCCCTTGCGGCGTGGGATAGTCGCCATTCAATCGCAGCAGGACTCCGAGACGATCAGGCGGATGAGTGCCGCGGGTGCTCGGCTGTTTGCGCAGCGACAGATAAGAAGAAAAGAGCAGAACCAGGCCGAAGATGACGGCGATGGCCGCCGGAGAAACGAGCGCAACGATGAAAGCGCCAATTACAGCTCCGAAGGTAGTAGCGACTTCGAGGAACATTCCGATGCGCACGTTCGAGTAGCCTTCGCGAACGTACGCAGCTGCGGCGCCGGAAGATGTGGCGATCACAGAAATCAGAGAGGCGCCGGAGGCATAGTGGATATTCACTTTGAAGACGAGAACCAGCAGCGGAACGATGATGATGCCGCCGCCGAGCCCAGTGAGCGCTCCGAGAAGGCCAGCGCCAAAGGCGCAGACGAGGATAAGAAGAGTAAACGCCAGGACCGTCATGAAGGTCTGTTTTCAAAAACAAATGCGCTTCGCGGCGCGAGGCGCCTCGCGGCGCGGGATTGCCAATCATTGCCGCAATAGAGACTCGCACAAGAGGGTCGCAGCCGCAATTTGATTTTGAGAGTGGCGCGACTGTTGTAAACGGAAAGAGGGTAGTGTGGCGTGCGGGGCGACAATTGTCCTTTGAGCTTTTTATTCCGCCGTTGCTGCGTTATCGTCAAAGGAATGGTAGATATTCACTGTCACATTCTGCCGGGCCTCGATGACGGTTCGGATTCACTTGAAACTTCTTTGGAAATGGCTGAAATGGCGATTGCCGACGGCGTTACGCACGTTGTGGCGACGCCTCACGCGAACAGCGATTATGATTTTGTTCCTGAGCTGATGCGGACGCGCCGAGATGAGATTCAGGCGCAGCTCGGCGAGCGATTGCGAATTCTTATGGGATGTGATTTTCATTTGAGTTTCGAGAATGTGAAGGCGCTGCGTACTGAGCCGAAGATTTTCACGCTGAATCAGGGCGACTATCTCTTGGTCGAGTTTGCAAATTTTGCCATTCCGGCTTCGATGGATCAAACGCTGCACGAATTGCAATTGCTCGGGCTTCATCCGATCATCACGCATCCAGAGCGAAATCCGCTGATCCGCTCACAGTGGGAGCGGCTCTGGGGATGGTTGCGGCAGGGTTGTTACGTTCAGGTGACCGCGCAATCCGTTACCGGCGGGTTCGGACGCCGCGCGCAGCAAGCGGCGGAACTTTTGCTCGAGTCGAAGGCGGTTCACTTTGTCGCGAGCGACGCGCACAATTTGACTACGCGGCCGCTGCGGCTGAAGCCGGTGTACGATGCGCTTGCAGAGAGCAGCGGGGAGAAACTCGCGAGAGCGCTGCTCGAAGAAAATCCGCGCGCTGCGGTGGAAAGTCAGCCGCTGCCTTACGTTCCGGAGCCAAAGGATTGGAAGAAAGCACAAAGCGAAGTGGAAGCGGAGCCGTCGCGAAAACGGTTCTGGTTTTTCTGAGGTGTTGCGCGTTGCTACGAGAATAATTCCAGGACTTCCTCGTAACGCTTGAAAGGCGGAATCAAATACGCGCCGGGCATTTCCGTGCGCGCCCAATCGAGCATACGGCGAGCCAGTTCGAATCCGCGATCGCGCGCGGAAGCGCCGGCGGATTCCATTTCCTTCAGAGTCGCTTCAGGAATCAAAATTCCGGGGACTTCATTGTTCAAACGCAGAGCCTGTTTGTAGCTGGTGAGCGGCCAGAGGCCGACGAGAACGGGAATCGGGGATTTTCCGCCAATTTTTTTCAGAAATGCGTGCCAATGATCGGGATCGAAAATCGGCTGGGTCATCGCGAAGTGCGCGCCGGCTTCAACTTTGGCGAAGAATCGGCGGATTTCTTCGTCGAGGTCGTCGGCGACAGGATTGACGGCGACGCCGATGGTGAAATTCGTCGCTCCGCCGAGATTTTTCCCGGCCCAGTCGGTTCCCTGATTGAGACGCGCGAGGACTTTGACCAAACCAATCGAGTCGACTTCGTAGACGCCGCTGGTTTCGGGATGATCTCCCAGGGATGGAGGGTCGCCGGTGATAGCGAGGACGTTGCGGACGCCTCCGACGGACCAAGCACCGAGAAGCATGGCTTGGAGGCCGATGATGTTTGCATCGCGCGTGGTGAGATGCGGAATAGTTTCGATTCCATGGGCTTCGAGAGCGCCGGCGAGAAGCAGCGCGTCCATGCCGACACGCGCAAGCGTGCCGCTATTGATGTCGATGACGTCGACGCAGCCGGAAGCGGTGACGCGTTTTACCTGCTCAAGAATTCGGTCGACGCTGGTTCCCTTAGGCGGATCGATTTCCACTGAGACCGCGAATTTGCCGGACTGGATCTTGCGCCAGAAAAGGCTTTCGGGCTCACGTGTGGCGAGGCGGCGCGTTTTCTCACGCGGCTCGAGAGTTTCTTCGGCGATGCCCGCGCCGGAAACATGAGCGGCGCTGGAGGGATGAAGATTTTTGACGGCTTCGACCATGGCGCGAATGTGTTCCGGAGTGCTGCCGCAGCAGCCTCCGAGAATGCGCACGCCGAGCGCGGCGGCACTGCGGGCGAAATCGGCGAAATAGTCGGGCGAAGACTTGGGATAGACAATGCGGTCGCCGATGCGTTTGGGGAATCCGGCATTAGGCATGGCGCTCAGAGGCAATTTGTGGTCACTCGCGGAATTTCCGAGTTCACGAAGAATCGGCAAAAGAAGCTGCGGACCAATGGTGCAGTTTGCGCCGATGACCTGAACGTTTTTTGTTTTTAATTTTGCGGCGGCGTCTTCGGGGCGCGTGCCGTCAAATGTGCTGCCTTCTTCGGAAAATGTGAGCTGGGCGACGATCGGAGATTTCGAGAAGGAACGGATAGCGTCGACGGCGCCAAGCAGTTCGTCGAGCGC
>DATFQU010000319.1:0-8007 GCA_035264005.1 Candidatus Acidiferrales bacterium | reverse complement strand
GTTCGCAGCGCAGATTCGCGCCGCAGCCGAACAAAACGGCGTGGATGCGAAGCTGGTCTCCAGCGTGATTGCCGCGGAGTCAAATTTCGACTCGCGCGCTGTTTCGCCCAAGCACGCCATGGGCTTGATGCAGTTGATGCCGCGCACCGCCTCCGGCCTTGCCGTTCGCAATCCGTTCGATCCTGCGCAGAACATCGACGCCGGCACGCGCTATCTAAAACAACTCCTCGATCAGTACCACGGGAATCTCTCGCTTGCGTTGGCCGCCTACAACGCCGGCCCCGGAACCGTCGCGCAGTACGGCGGTGTGCCTCCATTCCCCGAGACACACAAGTACATCCGCAGTATCAAGAAGAAGTTGAGCATGCCTCAGCCAGCGACAATGCCGCCTCTGGCGCAATAATTTCTGATTGACTTGTTATTGCTGCTGGGGTTGCTGCGGCATCTGCGGTTGTTGCGGCTGGTTTGGAGTCTGCGGCTGCCCGCTCTGCTGCAGCTGCGGCGCCGCGGCACCTCCGAAGGTTTGTACTTGTTCCAGCGGATTATAAATAAACTCCCATCGCTTGTAAGTCGTCCCGCCCTTGTAAACTTTGTTTGAAGGTTTGTCTTCGATCCCAGCAACGCCAATGATGAATCCGCCAATCACTTGCCCGTTCGAATCGGTTGAGCCGGACGACTCCTGCACCCCGATTCCGCCCGTCGAGTTCATCCCTTGCGGCGCCTGCTGTCCAAAGAGCGAGGGGCTCCCGGACTGCTGCATCGCTTGTAAATTCTGTCCCGCGAACTGCTGTGGCATTTGCGACGCGCCCGGGTTCTGGCCAAAGGCTCCATTCGTGGAATTCGTACCCGATGAATTCGTCCCGCCAATTGCCGTTCCGGAGGGCGCATTCGCATCATTGGTGGAGTTGTCGGACGTCTCTGTCCCCGCTGTCGCGCCGCTCGGGCCAACATTCAGTCCCATGCGCCGCTGCTGGTCGATAAGTGCCATCTGTTGCAGCGACACATATTGAACGCTTCCAATCAATTGCCCCGAAGGCGTGACGTAGATGAATCTCCACGTTCCGTCTTTAGTGTTCACCGGATTCTTGTAAGCTTCGCGCAAAAAACGGAGTTCGCCGTTCTGCACTTTCACCAACTGGTCAACGTTTGAGGGGAATCTCCCAAACTTCTTGTAATATCGTCCAATCGCCCGCTCGTACTGTTTTCCCCGCCAGATCATGTCCGCTTCTCGCGCGCGGCGTCCTTCGGTTAAAGAGTCGAGCACAGCGGTCGACGCGCCGATGATCACCAGAGCCATCAGAAAAAGCACAAACAGGAGGGCATATCCTTCGCTCCCGGATTCGTTCCTGACGCGATTCTGCGAACCGGCCGCGCTCATTGTTGTCCCATCTGCGGCGCATTTTGCCCGCCGGTTCCCGGCTGCGGCAGCGTCAGCGTCGTGCTCCTTCCGGACGAAATCTCCTCAACGTCGACCGTATTGTTTCCGATTTTCACCACGCGGAATTGGTTCAGCAGCGTAGCACCCTCGGACAGCACGTAGATGTTATCCGTGTTTGAAAAGCATGCACGCCTCTGTCCCGTTGCGGGGTCGGTCACTATGCCGTAGAAGGTCGCCGGCACGGTCAAGGGAGGCGGTGGCGGAGGAGTCGCCGGAACCTTCTGAGCCTCTTCCTGTGCCTCTTTCTGTGCTTTCACCACCGCCGGTGGCGGCGGAAGCGGCTCCTCGCTGAAAATATTGCGATGTTGCCCGTTGTATTCCGGCCCGCTCTGCATGTGCGTCAGCAAGTCTAGCCTCAACGAAGGATCCGGCACGTCCAACGGTTCGAATTTCCCGTCATCGGCGGCATGAACGCCCGTAAATACGTCGTCATGCGCATGCCCGGCGTACCATACAACCGGTAGCACAACCAGCAGCACGGCCAGCGCGTAGACCTCATATCGGGTTTTCTTCGTCATCGTCACGTTCGAAAATATGTCCGTAATGAAACTTGCAGCTTGACCACCCCCGAATCCTCGGAGGTCAGCGCCAGCTTCTCCAAAAGATAAAAATGCGGCGAGCGTTCGATTCCGTCAATCAGCTTTATCAAACTTTGATAATCGCCCTGCACCGTCCCGGAAATCTCCACTTCCTCCAGATCGCGCTCCTTCATGTCCTTTTCGTGAAGCTGAATTCCCCCCGTCTGAACGTTCGCGTCGCTGGCGATCTTCCCGATATCCGAAATCACCATTGTGTCGCCCGACGAAACCGGCAGCAAATCTTTCTGGTAAAAGTCACTGCACTCTCGGGAGACGTTGGGCAGACGCGCTTCGATGGCGCGGCCTTTCTGAACATCGGCGGCCAGCAATTTCGCTCTCGCGGCCAGCTGAGCCCGCTCCATCGCCTGCGACTCCGGCGCCTCGCTCGCTGCGCGCCAGTTTACGACGATCAGTGCGCCATCCATCGCCAGCATGCACCCGAGCGCGATTTTCACCGCCAATTTCCACTTCCGCGAATTTGGCCGTCCGCTCATGATATGGAGTAGTGCGCCTCGAGATTCACCTGCACCCTGTCCATGTTCCTCTCTTTTTGCCCGTGGCTCTCTTGTGTCACGTGCACCTGCGAAAACACCGGTGATCCATCCATCGAATTCAAAAACTTCAGCGCCTGCTCATCATTAATCGCGCTGACGGTCAGCACAACCCTCACTTGCCCATCCTTGTCCATTTGGGGCGAAATACTCGTAACCCGCACCCCCGGCGGCAGAATCTGCTCCAGATCGGCGAACATTTTCGTCCACGGAAATGTTCGCGCCTCGATCAGCCCGTTCAGGAACTGCGATCGCTTCAGCGCTTCCACAGCTTGCGGAGTCTTAAACGTGTTTCGCAGACTTTCCTGTTGGCGCAACGCCTGTCGGATTTGCTCCTGCGAACGGTCGATTTCCGTGCGCATTTCCCGGTTGGCGCGCCGGGCATGTACGGCGTGGAGCGCAAGCAAGAACATGGCCGCCAACGCGACAACTCCTAGCACGCTCGACGCGGCGACAAAGCGCCGGTTATTCTCGAGTGGTGAGGTCGCCAGATTGAATTTTGTTTTCATCCTCTTTATGCGCTCGGGTGCTTATGCACCGCTATTCATTTGCCATCCGACCAGCGGTTCCAGGCCTTGCGCAACCAACGACCTTGCCTCGGGACTGAATTCTCCACTCATTGCCAGTGGATCCGCCGGACAGCCCAATTCCCGCGACAAAGCGTCCCGCAATTCCTCTTCGCCTGTTCCGAATCCCGCAACGCACATCTGCTCCACTTTGCCGCCCCACGTATCCTGATAAAACGCGACCGCGGGAAAAACTTCGTCAAAAATCGCCTGCGGCTTAAGCCCTTGCGCGTCCATCCCAAGTTCCGTCGAACGGTAAACGCACATCGTTTCGCCGCGCACAATCACTGTCGTCAGGTTTCGTCCGCTCAGTCTCGCCAGAAGTGTCGGCCCGTTCTGATTCAGCACGGGCAGCGTCGCCAGCGTGGAACTTTGTACCACGCCGGCCAAAAGCCCCTCTTCCTCCAGCAGCGATTCATATTCCTTCACGATTTTCTGGCGGGCCACAGCCGCCACGATATCCACTTTTCCGTCGCGGCTGGACTGGCGCATCCATGAAAGCATCGCCTCGTCCGCGCTGAACGGCAGGCTTTTCTTCAATCGCCATCTCAGCAGCGGCAAAGCGTCATCTGCGCTTCGCGGAAACGTATCAAATGGCAAAATAAAAACGCGAATGCTGGGATCCGGCAAAAGTAGCGCAACGTCCGGCCCTTGCTTTGGTACGCGCGAAAGGACGCTGCGAATCGCACCGCGTACTGCCTCGCGGTCCGCGATATTCGGCTGCGTCGCGGATGGTGTCACCGCGCCTTCCGGCAACTGCTCCGCCGCAAACGCTATCAGATGCGAAAGGTCCTTGCCCCATCGCGCGGCCGCCACATGAGTCGAGGCGATTTCGATCACCAGGCTCGGATGCGGCATCGCATCCAGCCACGCCACCATTCCCCCGCGCGCCTTCTTCTCCGGCTGCGCCACCGTGGTCAAGCTAGTCAATGAACGTCACCTTGTTGATCTCGCGCAGCGTTGTGATTCCCGCGCGTACTCGAGAGATTCCCGATTCTCGCAGAAATTCCATTCCCTCTTCCTTCGCGGCACGCTTGATTTCCGATGTTGGCCGCCGATCGATGATCATTTCGCGAATCTTGTCCGATAGGTCCAGCAGCTCGCAAATCGCCGTCCTTCCCCGGAAACCGGTTCCCGAACACTCCAGACAGCCCGCGCCTTCATACAGCGGCGTCGCTCCCCATTCCTCGGGGTTGATTCCCGATTCGCGCAGCATTTCCGGTGTGTGCTTCGCTACTCTCTTACAGCTCGGACAAATCACGCGGACGAGCCGCTGCGCCAGAATGCAGTTCAGCGCCGAAACAAAGTTATACGGTTCCACATCCATGTTCACGAAACGCCCAATCACGTCAGTTACGTTGTTCGCATGCACTGTCGTAAAAACCAAGTGCCCGGTCAGCGCCGATTGAATCGCGATCTGCGCTGTCTCGTGGTCGCGAATCTCGCCGACCATAATCTTGTCGGGGTCGTGCCGCAAAATCGATCGCAATCCTCGCGCAAACGTCAGCCCTTTTTTCTCGTTCACCGGAATCTGCGTGATTCCCGCCACCTGATATTCCACCGGATCTTCAATCGTGATGATTTTATCTTCATCCGTCTTGATTTCGTTGATCGCGGCATAAAGTGTCGTCGTTTTCCCGGAGCCCGTTGGACCTGTCACCAACACCATCCCGTACGGCTCGTGAATATATCGACGAAATTTCCGCAAGTCCTCTTCTGCGAACCCCACCACGTCCAGCGTCAGATTCCGAAACTTCTCGCTCAGCGTTTCCTTGTCCAATACGCGCAACACGGCGTCTTCACCGTGTACTGAAGGCATCACCGAAACGCGAAAATCGATAAACCTCCCCTTATACCGCACGCGGAAGCGCCCGTCCTGCGGCACGCGCCGCTCGGCGATATCAAGCTCACTCATCACCTTGATGCGCGACAGAATCGTCGAATGCCATTCCTTCGCCAGCGGCTGCATCGCGTATTGCAGCACACCGTCAATGCGGTACTTCACTGCCACTTCCATATTGCGCGTCTCGATGTGGATATCGCTCGCCCTGCGCTCCAGTGCCGTGAAAATCACCGTGTCCACCAGCCGGACCACGGGATTCACGCCGGTATCGCGCGTGAGCTTCTCCATCGAAATGTTTTCGTCGCCGTCCTCGTCGCTCACCACTTGCAGCGTGAAGCCTTCCGTAGCTTGATCCAGCACGCGTTGCGACTGTTCCGTGCGTTTCAGCAAATCGCCGATCTGCGCGGACGTCGCCACTCTGATGTTCAGCTTCTTTCCGAGTAATCCGGCGAGCTCTTCGTGCATCAGCAGCTGGCTTGGATCGGACACCACCACTACAAGCGAGTGATCCCGCGACTCCAGCGGCACAAAGTTGTAGCGGAACATCAGCTCAGCAGGAATCGAACGAAATAGTTCCGGATCGATCTGCTGTTCAGTGAGATCGATGAACGGCACGCGATAGCGTTCTGCAAGCTTTTGCGTACGCTCGCGTTCCGCGCTTTCGCCGTGGAGTTCCAGATGCGCTTCTTTGTTTGGAGCCGCCATGTTTCCCTACCCCCCTGCCCCTCCGGCCTGAATCGAAAATAGCGGCAGGTAGAGTGCCACCATAATGAAAAAGATCAGCCCCGCCATCACGATCAAAACCGCCGGCTCAATCACCGCAATCAATGCGGTCGTCTTCAAGTTCGATTCTTCCTCATAGAAAACAGCCACGCTCGAAAGCATCGGCGCCAGCGCGCCTGAAGCTTCTCCCACCTCAATCATATCCAGCGCCAGATCGGGAATCATTCGCGTCTCAGCGAGCGACTCATGCAGTGACGCTCCTTCCCTCACACGCTCCGACGCACTCTCCACTGTTCCGGCTACCAGGCGGCTCCTCAAGGCATTCGCCGCCGTCGCCAGCGCCGTCACAAGCGGCGTGCCGCCTCGCAGCAACGTCGCCAGCGTCCTCGTGAACTGCGCCATCTGAAATTTCAGCCACACGTCGCCCAGAACAGGAACCTTTAGCGTCAAGCGGTCCACGGCGATCCCACCGGTCTTCGTCCTCGACCACACAAACAGAAAAATCGCCCCGAAAACCACGATGCCCGCAGCCGTCAGCAACCACGCACGATACCCAACCACAATCGTTATCAGGAACTGCGTAGGTACCGGCAGCGTCGTACCTAAGTCTGCATAAAGCTTCGCAAATTGCGGTATGACGTAGGTCACCAGGTACGAAACGATACTCGACGCCACCACAATCAAGATCATCGGATAGATCAGCACGCCAATCAGCTTCTTTTTCAGTCCAGTCGTCGTCCGTTGATAGGCGATGTAGTCATCCAGCACGCCGGACAAATCGCCGCTTTTTTCTCCCGCACGCAGCGACGTCACATACACCGGAGGAAACATCCCCGACGCCTCCACCGCGTCCGACAGCAGCGCTCCTTCGCGAACCCGCCCGCGCACGTCGTTCAGAATTGGCCTCATCTTTGGCAACGCCGCGCGGTCAGCCAACAAATCCAGAGCTTTCAGAATCGGCAATCCCGCCTTAATCAGCGTATTGAACTGCTGATTGAAGATCAGGAAGTCCCCAGTCGGCAGCTTGCGGCTTGATCGCGACCCGCGCACCAGCCGCTCCACGCTCAGGTTCGGCCGCACTCCATACACGTAAAAGCCGCGGTCCGCGAGCTTTTGCCGCGCTTCAGTCTCGCTCTGGGCAGTTTCCAATTGCTGGAACACGTGCCCGGTCGCGTCGCCCACTTTGCAGACAAACTCAGCCATGGTTACGAGTCGCGCCTTATGCCCGATTTACAGTCTTCAGCGAATTTTAGCATACAGGATTTGGCCTGAATCGCTCGTCCGTCCTATTGTGCGTAGCCAGAAACAGCGCATTTGACTTTCCACGGCGGGAGTAGCACTCGGGCTAAGGCACCCCAAGTAGGAATCCGCGAGAGCCTTGAGGGTTGGCTGACTTTATTCGATGTTACTGCGCTTTAACACCGAGCTGCGCATCATCTACGATAGCAACTCCGCGGGGAGGCTCGAAGTGAAATTTTGCCTCTTCAATCGGCGCGTTTTCGTGCCAATCCCCAAAGCGAAAATCCATTTCGATATCTCCGGGCTGCTTCACGTCGAGTCGCACAAGCTGGCTTCGCGAATTCACTTCCAGCAGAACCTGCCGAAATACATTCTCGTCGGCCTTGCGCGGCCCGCAAACAAGAACAGTATCTCCTGCCTCACTGGCGGCCACGGCCTTGCCGCCGGCGTCAGCCGGATCGCCAAGTGTCAAACTGCCGCATAATCGCTCCAGGTTCACTTTTCCGGCCAGCAGTGCGAGCGGAGTCCGCCAGTCCGAGCTTTCCTTCACCGGCGTCCGGCTCGCCGTGTGGTCCGCCGGCACATAAAACCAAATATTTTTCCCGTCGTCGAGATACATCTTCTTTTCGGGCGAGTCGTAATCCCACCGCATCCGTCCCGGCTTCTCAAAATAAACCGTGCCGCTCTCAACGACGATCCCTGAACCCCCCGACGTGTATTTCTCGAGGAAGTATCCAGCCATGCTTCGCACGCCGTGGTAGTGCGCTTCAAACGCCGCCGCTACCTGCTTGCCGGATTTCGGTGAGGGAACGCTGGCGCTCGAGAACGAAACTGCGAGGCTTGCAAGGACAAGTACCCAAGGCATGCTTGAAGTTTAGCAGGAAGCGGGTGGGATAGCACTTCGCGGAGCAATCCTTCGAACTCGCTTTACTCAGAAAAAAAAGGGAGGGGCCAGCCCCTCCCTTTTTTCCCGTATTTCAAATTGCGACTACTGGCCTTGTCCGAGCGGAGTCAGCGCTTCGCAGGCCGCTTCCGTGGCCGCCAACACTGCGCCCGTCGGGTCGGTGTA
>DATFQU010000318.1:0-7471 GCA_035264005.1 Candidatus Acidiferrales bacterium | reverse complement strand
TCGCCGTAGCAGCTGCCGCCTGCATTTTCATTTCGCTTCCGCTGGCCGCCGCGCGTGACGTCGTCGTCGAAGACGCCTGCAGCGCACTCTTGCGTCCTCCATCACTCGGCGTTCTTTCGCCGCGCAATTCCGCGAGCGCCTCTTCCAGCGGCGCCAAACGCGCCGCATTCACCAGCCGCAGCAAGCCAAGCTCCAGATGCAAGCGTGGATCCGGCTTGCGCCGCAAATCGTCCTCTGTGGCCATCAGAATCTGAAAAAATCGCGTCAGGTCCTCTTCGCTGAAAAGCGCCGCCTGCTTCTCAATCCGCGGCCGCTCATCCATCGGCTCGGTAATCAGCGGTGACTCCGCGCCAGCCACTTTCGCAACCAGCAAATTACGAATGTGCCGGATCGCCTCGCGGCAGAAGTGCTGCAAATTTTGTCCGTCAGCATGCAGCCGGTGCACCAGCGCAAGCGCTTGCTCCGCCGATTGAGCATCGATCGCGCCAATCAGTTCGTCCAGTACTTCTTCCGCGACGACGCCGAGCAGTTCCCGCACCTGCGCATCCGTGATTTCATCGCCCGAATACGCGATCGCCTGCTCCAGCAGCGAAAGCCCGTCGCGCAAACTTCCTTCCGCCGCGCGCGCCAGCACGGCCTGCGCTCCCGGCTCGATTTTCAGTTTTTCTTCTTTCGTGATGCGCGCAAGGGCGTCCGCAATCTCCTGAAACGCCAGCGAACGAAATTGAAAAAGTTGCGCCCGCGATTTGATCGTATCCACCAAATCTTCCGGCTGCGTCGTCGCTAGAATGAACACCACTTTGTCGGGAGGCTCTTCCAAAGTCTTCAGCAGCGCGTTCGACGCTTCATCCGTCAATTGATGCGCTTCGTCGAGAATCACCACTTTGTACCGCCCACCTACTGGAGCGTAGCGCACCATCTCTCGTAATTCGCGGATCTGATCGATGCCGCGATTCGACGCTGCGTCAATTTCCAGCACGTCCAGCGATCCGCCCGCAGTAATTTCTTTGCACGCATCGCACTGATTGCAAGGAGTCGCCGTCGGCCCATTCACGCAGTTCAGGCACTTCGCCAGAATTCGTGCCGTCGTCGTTTTTCCCACGCCGCGCGTGCCGGAAAAAATGTACGCGTGCGCCAGCCGGTTCTGCTTGATCGCGTTTTCCAGCGTCTGCGTCACGTGCCGCTGCCCCACAACTTCGCCGAACGTCTGCGGCCGCCATTTTCGTGCAATCACTTGATAGGCCATCGATCTCCTGAGGTTCGCTCCGCGCGCTGGTAAGGAACTTCGGGTACTCCGCGGCGCACGAAGCTGATCCGCTACCGTTGCTCCCTTCCGGGCCTGGCGGGGTTTGCGGGGAATCGTCGCACAGAGCCCGAAGTTCCGTCGATTGTGCGCAACAAGTTTCGCTTCGCGTTTTTCGCGCCGCGTTTCTCGCTCGCTTCGCGAGTCTAACACACCGCCCGTGGGCGTAAAAGCCGCCGCGACGATTCAGCACGTCCGGCTCACGAAACGCGCGCAGGGCGTCACATCGTCTAGCACAAAAAACTCAAAAATAATGCTTGACAATCTGTACTGTACGCCATACAGTGTGCGGTGTATAGGATATGGCACACAGCGCACAAGCCGCCCCAACCTCCGAACTCTTCGAGAACCTCCGCCTCGAACTTCGCCGCGGCTGCCTTATTCTCGCCGTCCTCGTCGCCCTTCGCACTGAGCAGTACGGCTACACCCTCCGCAAAGCCCTCGCGGACCAGGGTATGGACATCGACGAAGGCACGCTATACCCGCTGCTCCGGCGACTTGAAACTCAGGGCCTGCTTACCAGCCAGTGGCGCGAAGAAGACAAGCGCAACAAACGTTTTTACCGCCTCTCTGCGGAAGGGAAGTTGATCCTGAAGCAGCTTCTCGATGAATGGCGCCGCATCGACGCATCGCTCAAGGAAATTCTCTCGTGAGGAGACACGCATGAACCTCAAAATCCTCGTCCTCTGTCGCCTGACGCCGTGGATCCTCTCGCAGATCTGGCAAATCGTTTTTGCGTCACCCCATTTCCTAACTTGCGCGGCGGCGCACCTGATGAACTTTTGCCGAGCGCTCTCACTCGCCGGATTTTCTCGCATCGCCGTTATCATCGCGGTCTGCGCGCTCTTCGACCGCCCAAATTCACACTCGGGTTCCTTGTAAGGAGGCAGACCTATGGATCTTCTCGACCGTTACATTCACGCCATTCGCTTCTGGCTCCCGCGCGGCCAGCAGGACGACATTGCCGCCGAAATATCCGAAGACATTCGCTCTCAAATCGAAGAGCAGGAGGCCAAGCTGGGCCGCAAGCTCAACGAATGCGAACTGGAAGCCATTCTCAAGCAGCGCGGCAGTCCGGTCCTTGTCGCCAATCGCTACCGGCCGCAGCAATACTTGATCGGCCCAACGCTGTTTCCGGTTTACCGTTTTGTGCTGATCATCGTAGCTCTCTGCTATTTGGTGCCGTGGCTTCTCACGTGGATTGGGCTCGCCATTTTTGACCCTCATTACCATGCGAGCTTTGGACGTACCTTTGGCCCGTTGTGGGGCACGTTCTGGCTGGATATGTTCGTCTCATTTGGTGCGGTGACACTAGTGTTTGCGATTCTGGAGCGGGTCAAGCCGGGCTTCCTGGAGAACTGGAATCCCCGCAAGCTGCCTCCCGTCCGCGATCCCAACCGCATCCGACGCGTTGATTCGACGGTGGAAGTAGGGGTCAACCTCACCTTTGTGATCTGGTGGCTTACGGACATGTGGTCGACGACCATTTTCAATCGCGGGGGAGTGCGCATCACCCTTGCGCCCACATGGAAATATTTTCTTTGGGCGTTCTTGTTGATTGCCATCGCCAACATTATTTTGGCCGGCATAAATCTCGCGCGTCCTTATTGGACTCGGCTCCGCGCCAGCATACAACTCATTCTCACGGCTGCTGGCGGTATCGCATTTTGCGCCCTTTGCAAGGCAAACTTGCTTGCTGAAATTGTCGTGCCCAATCTCGCTCCGGACCGCGCCGCGCGTATCGTCAACGCCTTTAACACGACCGCCTCGAAGTCATTCCCCATTGCCGTCGCTGCCTCCGCGCTTATCGTTGCGCTCACCGGCGTAGCCCGTTTCATTCGCCTGCGCAAGCGGAACACTCCGCAGATGCAAAGTGCTGCTGTCTGAGTGCGCGCCGGGGCTCGTTGTTGATGATTTATCGCGAGAAGGGATACATAAGCCACGCGAGAGCGATCGAGAAAATGACGAGAACGAGGAAGTAACGGACGGCCGCGAGGACGCGTTCTTTGGCGGTCGGGTGGAAAACGCACGCGAAGACGATGGAGATGAGCAGCGCGGAAAGAGCCAGAAGGGAGAAGTTAGAGGACGGGAACTGAAATGAGAGAAGGGAGAGCGCCAGCGAGCAATTTGTAAATCGAGTCACCACGACATCCTAAGGCAAGCCTTCACTCGCGGCAAAGGCGAAATGGAGCGACTAAAGAGGTAAAATCGCGCAGAGAATGGCAAAACGAACGCAAAAGAAGTCGCCGAAGACCATGTTCATTATTGTGATTGCGCTGATCGTGTTAGGCCTTTTCCTTCTCCATCGCACGCAGCAGGTCGGAAGATTCCATTCGCGCCCTGTGAATTCACACAGTCGATAGCGCCGAAAACAGCGCATCGGGCAGCGGATGCTCGCCGCACTCGAAATCACCATGCAAGGGAAGAAAGAGCCGCAGACCCTCTAAGTCTCAGAAGGTCTGCGTTTGAAAGCCGCTCGAATCTCAGAGCGGGCCATCAGTTGCTTTCGGGTCGCGGTTCTGGTCGGTCCAGCGAATCACGCCGCTGTCGTCCGTGAAGAAGCTCCACATGCCCGTCTTCCATGTAACGGGACGCGCGGTGACGGCGTAAGAACTAATTTTCCCATTCGAATCCTTCGCGCCAGGGGTATAGGTGAAAACGTAATCGTTTTTGGTGCCGCTCGTCAGGGAGTTATCCAGCAGGCCGGCGGCCGAAGCGGACGGCTGCACGCCAACGTCCGGTACTCCCAAGGATGCAAGAGTTGCACTGAAGCCCGTCGAATAGTGTTTACTGTAATAGGTCTCGGCAGTGACGATGCTACGCAGGCAGCCGACGGCGGCGGCCTGATCCGCGGGCATTACTGGGCTAGCGGACGACGGAGCTGTGACAGGCAAAATGCATAACAGCAGGAACAGGCATAGAGCGTTCAACGTGTTTTTCATGGTGCACTCCTTGGCTGACCCCAGTTTAGAGGTGCAGCGCCTGGGCAGACGCTAACGGCGGTACAGCCGTGTGCAGGACGAAACTGGACGACAGGGCAGGTGGTCAGACAATCGGTCTGCGCAACAATTCGCAGATTTCGTCGTTGTTACAATCACCGCGTCGTGTTCATCGAACGTTTATCCGCACTTTAAGCGCAATCTATCGCTTTTTAATCAGGACGCAATAGGAGCGGACGAGGCTTTCCTCCCCAACCCAATACGCGGCTGACGTTCAGCCAAAGGAGGAAAGGATGCAGATCAATTCCTGTTTGAAAACGTTGCGGTTGTATTCGCGGCTTTGCATAACGGCATTGGCAATCATGTCCATCGCTGTACCCGCGCCAGCAGAATGGCCGCTCTGAGAAGAAGGCAGGTGATCAAACGACCGAAACTCCGATCAAGCACGTCATCGTGCTGATCGGCGAAAACCGGACGTTTGACCATCTGTTTGCGACCTACCAACCAAAGCACGGTGAAAAGGTGAAGAACCTGCTGTCCGAGGGAATCATCAAGGCGGATGGGACACCGGGGCCGAATTTTGAGCGATCGCAACAGTTTCAGGCTGTTGCTCCATTCAAGACAAAATACTTCATCAGCCTCAGCGACGATGAAAAAGCGCCTTATACGACGCTCCCGGAACCGACGCTAAACTTCGCACCCAACGCCGCGAACTTTCCGACGGGTACGTCGCTCTCTCTGTTGGCAGCGGTCGAACCGTCGTTGGAGATGGCTGATCTGCCCTTGCTAACAACCGGTGGGACGGGCTTAGGCCAGAGTTTTGTCCAGCCGGATCCTGATACGCGAGTGCAGAACTTCAGTGCGCTGCAGAATGGCTCGTTTCCTCTGGAGGGTACTGCGCTACCGTACGACTCCTATACCGGAGACACAACCCATCGGCTTTTCGAAATGTGGCAACAGTCGGATTGCAGCATTAAGAACGCCACGCGCGAAAATCCCTCGGGTTGTTTGAACGATCTTTACCCGTTCGTGATCGTCAATTACACGAATATCGTAGATCCGTCGACCGGCGGGATTGACGACAACGGCGGCGGCAACTCGATGGCGTTTTACGACATGCAAGCGGGAGACGTTCCGGTGCTGAAAGCGCTCGCCGACCAGTACACGATGAGCGACAACTTCCATCAATCTGTGATGGGCGGCACGGGAGCGAATCACGTCATGCTCGGCACGGGCGACGCGATTTTCTGGAGCGATGGCCAGGGTCATCCAACGATGCCGCCCTCGCACATCGCTAATCCGAACCCACAGGCCGGCACGGACGACGTCTACACCGTGGATCTGAACTTTGACGGTAACTTCACGGAGTGCGCGGATTCGTCAAAGCCCGGTATCGATGCGATCCACGACTACTTGGCGTCGCTTCCTTACCATCCAAAACCGAACTGCGAGGCGAATCACTTCTACATGGTCAACAACGACAGTCCAGGATTTTTGCCGGACGGTACGGTCGACACTGCCGGCATCGCAAAGGGCGGCTCCGTTCCCCCGACAAATGTACGCACCATTGGGGAAGCGCTCAACGAGAAAGACATCAGCTGGGCGTACTACGGCGGAGCTTACGACGCTGCAGTAGCGTTGCAGCACGATCCGACGAGCACGGACCCAGCCGTTCAGGTGGGTGTCGCGTACTGCAACATCTGCAACTTCGAGTCTTACGCGACGGCCATTATGGGCGATTCCACCCAGCGCGCAGCGCACATCAAGGATGCCACGGATTTCTTCGCGGCTGTAGCAGACGGTTGGCTCCCGGCGGTGTCCTTCGTCAAGCCGGACGGCCTTTTGGACGGCCACCCGGCATCCTCCAAAGAGGACCTCTTCGAGGGCATGACGAAGAAAATCGTGGATTCCTTGAGTGCCAATCCGAAGCTTTTTGCCAGCACCGTACTGTTTATCACGATGGATGAAGGCGGCGGTTTCTATGACTCCGGCTACATCCAGCCGATTGACTTCTTCGGCGACGGGCCGCGCATTCCGTTGATTGCTGTTTCACCCTTTACCCGCGGCGGACACATCAGTCACGAGTATGCGGACCACGTATCGATCCTGAAGTTTATCGAACGGAACTGGCACTTGGATCCGCTAACTGACCGGAGCCGCGACAATTTGCCGAATCCAGTGGCTCACGGCGACGATCCGTATGTACCGGTGAATTCGCCTGCGATCAGCGATCTGTTTGATTTGTTCAACTTCAAGCACGATGGCGGTCAAGGAGGCAACGGCAACGGACATAACCACTAACAAGAAGTGATGCAAAAAATCCAAACGCCGGTCGGATTCGAAATCTGGCCGGCGTTCGGAGCATCTGTAGCGCAGAGCTTCGCGCTCTTTGCGAAGTTCTGCGGCTTTACGTGTTTTTCGGCGGCGACAGACCTGTCAGTGTTTTCTTCCTCTATTTGTCCGCAACGGAAGTGCCGGTGTTTTCTCCCTTCAGATACTTCGCGTACCACGCGAGATAGCGTTCGTAGCGGTCGCGCTGGAAGCTGGGCCGTTGAATCCCGTGGAACTCATTTGGATAAACAATGAGTTCCGTCGGAACGCCCAGCGTGCGCAGCGCCTGATACATCTGCATGTTGCCGATCATCGGGACGTTCGCGTCCTTGTCGCCGCTGAAATAGATCGTCGGCGTCTTGATGCGATCCGCATGCAGGAATGGATACGAAATTTTCTGATACGTGTCCCAGGATTTCGTTTCCCACGGCGGGCCAATTTCAAAGTTGTACTGGATGATGTACTGGTCGACGCCGTAGAGGGCGATGGTGAATCCGGTTCCAGCGCCGCACGTGGCCGCCTTCAGGCGCGGATCGCTCGCGATCATGTAGTCGGTAAGAATGCAGCCGTAACTCCAGCCACCAACGCCGAGCTTTTCAGGATCGGCCACGCCCATCTGAATCACATGATCGACGCCGGACTTCAGATCTTCCACCTCGTAGTGGCCCCAGTCAGCGAAAATCGCACGCTGGTATTTTTGGCCGCGTCCCGAACTGCCGCGATAGTTGACGTTGAGCACCGCGTAGCCGTTCGCAGCGAAAATCTGCCGCTCGAAGCTGAATGAATGATTATCCTGGCCGTTGGGCCCTCCGTGAATGCGCAGCAGGAACGGAACTTTCGTGCCAGCTTGATAGCCGACGGGATACGTCAGCAGCCCGTGCACATCAGTTCCATCAAC
>DATFQU010000317.1:0-3243 GCA_035264005.1 Candidatus Acidiferrales bacterium | reverse complement strand
AAGCCAAACGTCGGCATGGGGATTTCATTTACGGAGATCTCATCGGAACAGCGTACGCTTCTTATGAAGTGGCTTTCCAGAGTTCACGGGGACTGACCCGGTACCCCTCTGCTTCATCACGTTCGTCCAGTTCGAACTTGCCTCGCTTTTACGGTAGGCTGTTTGCCCGATTGACCACGCCGCTTGCGCGCCCTAGCTTCTGGTTATGCGCACGCTAACCGCCGAACAATTCAATAACGCCATTGCGTTTCTGAAAAACCGGCACAAAGTACGGCTTTCGCGGGCACGCGGCGAAGAGCCTCGCGTTACCGTCGACGGCCAATCCGTACAGAGCGCCGACGTGATTCGCATGGCGGAAACGGAAGGCTGGAGCGATGGCCGGAAGCCGACTCCGGCTTCTGAGCGCTGACTTCGCGTGATGGATAATTCGCCTGCCGACCCTGCCGCTCGCTCGCCGCACAGCGCGACTTACCTGTCTTTGCAACAATCCAAATAGAGAGACCGAATGATCCAATTCTTCCTGCGGAACTGGAATAATCTGCTTTGGTCGGCGGTGACTCTCGCCATCGCGATTGTTATCGCACTGGTCGTCCACTTTGTAGTTTTTTGGCTGCTTCGCCGGCTGGCGCAGCGCAAAGGTGCTTACCTCCAGCAGTCGCTCGCAAAACGTGGCCAGCGCCCTGCCCGCTGGATATTCCCTTTGCTCGCCGTTCTGATCGTTCTCCCGGGATTGCCACTTCCCGAAAAATTGATGTCCGCGCTGGAGCACATCACGGGAATCGGCCTGATCGCCGCGATCGCGTGGCTGATCATTCTGGCAAGCGAGATTACGTCCGACGTGCTGGCCAACCGGTATCGCATCGACGTGGCCGACAATCTGCTGGCGCGGCGCATTCAGACTCAGTTTTCGGTGCTGCATCGAATCGTGGTGGTGGTTGTCAGTCTGGTCGCATTGGCCATAGTCCTGATGACGTTTCCTGCGATCAATCACATCGGCATGAGCCTTTTGGCCTCGGCAGGGCTAGCAGGCTTGATTGTAGGTCTCGCGATGAAAGGAACTCTTTCCAACCTGATCGCCGGAATTCAAATCGCGTTCACGCAGCCATTTCGCCTGGAGGATGCGGTCGTCGTCGAGGGCCAGTGGGGCTGGATCGAAGAAATCGGTACGATGTATGTGGTCGTACGAATTTGGGATCTCCGCAGGCTGGTTCTTCCACTCTCGTATTTTCTCGACCACCCCTTCGAAAACTGGACACGCACCAGCGCGGAAGTGCTTGCGCACTTTTTCATCTATGTCGATTACACCGTGCCTGTGGAAGAAGCTCGCCAGGAGTTGCGGCGAATCCTGGAATCAACACCTCTTTGGGCAGGAAAGGTCTGCGTGATGCAGATCTCGGATTTCTCCGAAACCACCGCGCAGCTTCGTGCAGTGATGGATGCACGCAACTCCAGCGATTCGTGGGATCTGCAGTGCTATGTACGCGAGAAGCTGATCGATTACCTTCGCGAGAAGTACCCAGAGAGCCTGCCCCGTTATCGCGCTGAGCTGGATTCGAAAGACGGCTCTGACGGTCAGTCTGGCGAGGGCGCTTCGCGGCCTCTTGCGGCTTCGGCTCCCGCCGAGACGCCGCCCCAAAAGGGGCGTTCGTGAAGTGCGCCTATTTTTGCATGAGGCCTTAAAGCACGACCCTCGCACTCGTTTTTGTGTGGCTGGAACTAGGGAGTTGAGCCCGGCGCGCGCTCCGGCTGCGCGGATTCGCCGAGAATTTCGTACTTCACTTCGCCGCCCTTCAACTTTTCGATGATGAGATGGGTTTTTTCCACGCGGCATTGGACTTCTTCGCCGGCAGAGAAATCCTGCTTCTTCGTATGGTTCGTGACTTTGTAAATGGTTCCCTCGATCTGGACCTGGTAGGTAACTTCGTCCTTCGGCGCATGCTTGGCGCTTTTCGCGCGCTGTTGGCCCGTCTCAAAGGCCAAGATTCTTCCGGATTGATATTCACGCGGGCCAGCGAACGCAGGAATCGCCAGCGCCGCGGCAAAGCACAACGTCACAAGCGTTTTCATGTTGTGTCCTTTTGCCCTTTTTAACGCGTCCAAACTCCAATTTCAATGGCCGTAGCAAGCGCGTCAGCAAAGAGTACACAGCGCGGCAAGAGCGCTCGTTTGCCCGAAATTCCGCTCAAGTATTTCTGTTATTCTCTCGTGCGTGCGTCGCGTTCTAATTTTCCTTGGACTGTTTTTGCTTGCTGGGGGAACTCTTGCGCATTTCCCGATTGTCTCCGGACAGCCTCAGCAGCAGCCGCAGAATCCCACGCAGACGCAGCCATCTGTCGCGCCTCAGGCCCCGCAAACGCGACCGGCGCAGCCTCCGCCAGGATTGCGCACCATCGTGCTCGACCCGGGACACGGAGGCGAAGATACCGGCGCACGCGGACCAACGGGCGTAGCGGAGAGAGACATTGTGCTGGAATTTGCGCAAACCATCGCCGGGGCTTTACGCGCAGAGGGGTTTGCGGTCGTAGTGACTCGTACCGGAGATGCAGATCCTTCTCTCGACGACCGCGACTCCGTCGCCAATGCGCAAAGCAACGCCATTTTTATCAGTCTGCATGTCGGCTCCGCTGGAACGGCAGGAACAGTGCAGACATATACATACCTTTTTCCCTCAGCGCCGCCACCCGCGCCGGCAAGCAGTCAAGGAGCATCTGCGCCTGGCTCGGAACCAGCCGCACCGCCCCCCGGATTTTTGCCCTGGGGCGAAGCGCAAAAGTCATTCGTTCCGCAAAGCGTGAAGCTGGGAGATTTAATCCAAGTTGAGCTTGCTCAGAAATTCAAAGGTTCATCAGAGGTATCGGCAGCAGCGCCCGTTGCTGTGCTGCGGTCGGCGGCTGTGCCTGCTGTGGCAGTTGAAGTTTCGAGCGTCGCCGGTGATCAACAGAAACTCGAAGCGATGGGAGCGGACCTCGCGTCCAGCATCGCGCGTGCGGTGCAGGCGTACAAGACAATCTATCCGCCGGGAGGCGAGTGATGACCCGGCAGCTAAAGATTGTTTTGATTTTCGTTGTGACCGCAATCGTCATCGGACTGTTCTCGCTCCGCGTATTGCACCGCCGGGTCGTGCGAACCGAGCCCGCGCAATCAGTGGAAGACCAGGAGCGGCGCGCCGTGGTTGCCCCTCCGGTTTCCACGCCCACTGACATCGAAGCGAGCGCACAGATGTTTTGGGTTTCCACAACGCAG
>DATFQU010000316.1:0-5037 GCA_035264005.1 Candidatus Acidiferrales bacterium | reverse complement strand
GAGCATAAAACGCAATGGCTGAGTCTTGCCGCTGAGCCCAAGTACGTTGAAGTTTTTCTGGGTATGGTTCGAAGCTCACGCAGCCCTTATCCGAAGCTCGATTCGAGCTATTTCACAAGGGGATTTGCGGGCCGCTTGGCGTTTTCCCAGAAATTCTACGAGAAGCTGGGAATTTCCTCACGTTCGCCACAACAAGTGAATGATGACGTCCGCACGGCTTTGGCAAGCAGCCTCCAACGAGCCTGCGAAATTGTCGTTGCGGATCTGGCGCAATCTCTTCGCAAAACATACAACATCGAAAACCTTTGCCTCGCCGGCGGGCTGTTTTTGAATCCTCTTCTGGTTTCTGAACTTGAGAAGAATGCCGGATTTGCTAACGTATTCGTGCAGCCCGCAGCCGGAAACGAAGGAACAGCACTCGGGGCTGCGTGGCTCGCGCAACAACAAGTGAATTCCTCGCTTCACTCGTGGGAATTCCCGCATGTATATCTTGGTCCGTCTTATCCGAACGAAGAAATCAAACAGGTGCTCGACAACTGCAAGGGCGCGTACCGCTGGATGGCTTCTGATGATCAGACAATCGAGGAAACGGTGAAGCTTCTGGCCGCCGGAAAGATCGTCGGCTGGTTTCAGGGCGCTGCCGAGTTTGGCCCGCGCGCCTTGGGGAACCGCAGCCTGCTCGCGTCTCCGTGGGCTCCCTACGTCAAAGAAAATCTCAATGACTACGTGAAGCATCGCGAGCCTTTTCGGCCATTTGCGCTTTCCGTGCCGGAGCAAGATACTCTGAAGTATTTTGAGACGCCGCCGCCCGCTGCACAGTTCATGGCCACGATGGCCCGCCTGCGTCTCGAAGGCAGACAATTGTTATCGGTGCATGCCGTGCCGCAAGACAGAGTCCGCTTGCACGTCGTTCGGCGCGAGGTGAATCCGGGCTATTGGGCTCTTCTGAAAGCATTCGGCGAGCAAGCGCACGCGCCGATTCTGCTGAACGCTTCCTTCAATTTGTTCGGCGAGCCGCTGGTAGTTTCTCCTCGCGACGCTGTCCGCAGTTATTTCTGCTCCGGCGTGGATGCATTGGTCATCGGCAATTTTCTGTTGGTCAAATCCTGACTCTTTTCGTCGCGTCCGTAGCGGTCGAGCCACTTCAGTTCTTCGCGCACTTTGATTTTTCCGTGCCATGGATTATTGCCCAGCGAGTGGCCTTCCCCTGGAAAGATCAATAGCGACGACGGAATTCCCATAGTGTGCAGGGCGCGCTCGAGCAGATAATCTTCGCCGACATACACGCGAATATCGTCTCCGCCAGCGACCATGTGCGTTGGCGTCCGTACCTTACCCATCTGCCAGATGGCCGCCTCCGCGTTGTAGTTCTCCTCCGTCTTCCATGGCAAGCCGCCGAGGAAATATGCGTCGTCAAATGTCGTGTCGTCATTGCCCCAGTTCACTACATGTTCGACCGCTCCAGCGCCCGTCACCGCTGCCTTGAAGCGAGTGGTCTGCGTAATCAGCCAGTTGGTCATGTAGCCGCCGTAGCTATATCCGCCAACCGTCAAATGGCTCTCGTCAGCGATGCCTGCCTTCACCAGTGCATCGACGCCCTCCAGAATGTCTTTGCCAGGTCTCGAAACAATGTGCGGAACAATCCCGAGTGCAAAGGCATCGCCGTAGCCGACCGAGCCGCGATAGTTGGGCTCAAATACTAGCCACCCGTTCGTCGCTGCCAAGTCGGCCCATTGATACCAGTCTGCCTCAAAATGATTTCCGTCCGCGTCCTCCGGCCCTCCATGGATGAACGTAAACATCGGCAAATCCTTTTGTTCGAATTTCCCAGGAGGGTAAATCAGCATGCCTTCAGCCGTTACGCCATCGTCCGTTGTCCAGCGGAAGGGTTTTCCTTTAGGTAGTTCATCCAGAGCAAGCGTTTGGTTGAATGAAGTGATTGGTCGCGCTTCACCAATCTGCGACGGATCCGCAGCGAAATAAACCTCGGCAGGACTTTGCAGCGAAGAATATACAAACGCCACGGCTGAACCATGACTCGTCGCAGAAAACGATTCGTACGTCCCGGGCTGCGCTGCTTGCTTCGCGAAAGTATCCGAAGGCGAATGTTCGACGTATGGCTGCACTTCTGTGCCCACCCTTCCAGATGCGAGCAGGCTTCCATCCTGCAATGCAGTGAAGCCGCTCATCGATCCGGTGAATTGGCTAGCCCATCGCTCGCACCCCTTTCCGCTCGAAGCCGGTCCGCAACTCTCCTCGCCGCTTCCGTCAGTGCGCACCCAATAGATGCGTTCCTGCGCGTCTTCGTAGGGTCCTTCGACCGCGCCATTCGAAAACGAAAAGAAGAGATGCTTGCTGTCTGGCGCCCATTGAATCCGGTCGAAGAGGGCCTGCGGGTGATGAAGCAATGGCATTGGTTTCGCTTCGCCGCTGCCTGTCGTGTCGTTCAGGGAAACGAGGTAGATGGCATCATCCTCGAGCGATTCCTGGCGCTGCGACCGCGATTCGGTGGCAAACGCGAGCGACCGGCCATCTGGCGAACTCGCGAGCTCTTGGACGCGGTACGGAGTCGAACTGATCTTTCGTGCCTTTGGTCTGTTTGCTCCGTCCGAGGGCGCTTGGCGTTCCCACTCCAGGACGGCTGAAAAGTCGATCGCAAAAATATCTCCGCTGCGCTCTCGTTCTCGAAACTGAACCGTATCCTTCCATGCGTCTTCGTATTCCTTTTGCTGCTTCTCAGTCCACTGCTGACGCGTGGCAAAGAAGACTTGCTTCGAATCAGCAGACCAGGCGAACGCGTGAACATCCTCGGTTGCAGCGGTCACTTGTAACGCTTCGCCTCCGCGGGGTGAGATAGCATACACCTGTGTTTTGTCTTCTGCGCCGTGGTCGGAAGTCTCGTGTTCCCGGTGAGAAAGAAAAGCAATCCACTGCCCATCCGGGGACCATTGCGGCTCGCTGTCTTCGCCCGAACTCGTCAGCGGAACGAGCGAGCCGTCACCGGTGCGATAAAGCCATAAATCCTCCCGAAAGCGATTTGCTTTCCAGTCCGCTCGCTCTGTCTCGACTATGACTGTTTGCCCGTTCGGTGAAACGGCAACAGCTGGAAACGAAACCGAATTGAAAAAAGCATCCAGAGTCAACGGCGCTTTGTTTTGCGCGAGGCAGCTTGCTCCTATGCCGAAAATGGCGAGCAAAATGAAGAGCTGAAAACGATTTGGGCGCATGAATCCTCCGACGACGCGTATACAACTGTTGCGATCAAGTGGTCAAGAGCCGCAGTGTAAATACGACGGGTTCTCTCACCGAGCTTTCTAGGAGACGCGTCGCGCTCGCGGCGACTCCAAAACCGTCCAACGCCCCGAAGACACGCTGCCGCCGAAGTCGCGAACACGAAGTTGCCAGTCAATTCCTTGTCGTTCGTCCTGACACGCGAAGGACTCGATCGACGTGCCCTCCTCTTTCCCGGTTTCCAGGCCGGCTTCAACGTCCGTTTCAGCGACACGAAACGGCACAAGTTGATCGTCATCAAGCGGTATGCGAAAAACGATCTTTTCCTCAGTGGGCTCGCCGTTGGAGATTCCAACTAGTGCTTCCTTCGCTAGACAAGTCATCGCGAGCACAATCGCTTTCTTCTCGTAGCGGAGCTCCAGAGTAGGTGGTTTCCGCGTCGGCAAGGCGAGCTTTGGATCCAGATCAAGCTCCCACAGGACTGTTCCAGAGTCGGACTCCGTTGCATAGACATCTACAGTCCGAGCTTGCCATCCTGATGATTGACTGCGCGGAGGAAGCTCTCTGAGTGTTACCGCCAGATGGCTCCGCCAAGTCTCAATCTTCACCGATCCAACGAATGTTCCGTGTTCGTGAATGTGACGTATTTGGGCCTCTGTAAGCCCGGCTGTGTCCCGCCAAAACGCGTCGCTCAACCGGAAGCTCAAAATACACACTTTCTCCAGCGGCGGGGGCATCAATTCGCTTATCTTTCGCCTCATGACGGGATTTTCCATTTCCTCGAAAGCTTCCAGCCGCTGAACCAGCGTGCGGATCGCTCCAGCTTGGCTCCTCAACGTTCGTTGCCAGGAAACCGCAAGCACATAAAACACCACTGAAACGATGGCGCATATCGCCATCGCCGCCCAGAGGATATCCATTAAAACTGTGCCCCCGCAGTCGCGGCCACCGATCCCCCGATTTTCCGCGGATTCTACTATATTATTGGACATACGCCACGACAGGCCGCTACAAACATTCCCGTATTGCAGAGCACCCTGTTTGTACGACAATAGAACCCCGGATTTAACGGTTTGCGACAAGTAAGACGTAGTGAAGGAGTGGCTGGTGCGAATATCAGTGATCGGTGCCGGGTACGTCGGCCTCGTAACCGGAGCATGCCTGGCAGAGCTGGGCCACGCGGTTCTTTGCACGGACAACGATGCCGCGAAAATCGATGTGCTCGAGAGTGGCAGACTTCCTATTTTCGAGCCGGGCCTCAACGCAATCGTCGCCAAGAATCGCAGCGAAGGGCGCCTCTCATTTTCGGCGCAGCCGGCACAAGCCGTCGCGCAGGGCGACGTTATTTTTATTTGTGTCGGCACGCCGCCTCTCCCAAATGGTGATGCAGACCTGAGTTCCATCGACCGCGTGGCGCAAATGATCGCGGCAGAGGCGACATCCGACAAACTGGTCGTCGAGAAGAGCACCGTGCCCGCGCAAACTGGACAGCAGCTGAAGCGCGTCCTGGAGATCTATGGCCGCGGAAGAGCTATACGTTTTCGCGTTGCATCCAATCCGGAATTTTTGCGCGAAGGGACCGCCGTCGGCGATTTTCTGCATCCGGACCGGATTGTCGTCGGCGTCGATGACGAAATAGCGGAAGGCCACCTTCGCGAAATCTATCGGTCCGTCCTCGAGCAGTCTTTTCCTTGCCCGCTGCACAACGGATCGTGCCCACGCGAAGCTCGGCCCGCTTGGCTGGTTACGACAATCAATAGCGCAGAGCTGATCAAGCATGCCTCGAATTCTTTCCTGGCCATCAAG
>DATFQU010000315.1:0-6835 GCA_035264005.1 Candidatus Acidiferrales bacterium | reverse complement strand
AATAGAGCCGCTTCCTGATCTCAGCGACAATGCGGTGGCGACTGAGCGTTCCGAGGAGGAATGGTTCACCCTGGCAGGCCGGCTGCAAGGGGAAGGCGAACTGCGCCTCGCGTTGCGCGCAGCGTACCTGGGCTTGCTGGCCGGACTGGCGCAGCGGGAATGGCTGACGATTCGCCGCGATCGCACGAATCGCGAATACCTCGAGGAGTTTACGCGCCGGTGGCTGCGGCGTCCGCAAGCAGCGGCCGAGGCGCGGGCAGAAATTCCCGCGAAACTGCGAGGCAGCCTCCGGCAGTTCGATCGCGTTTGGTATGGATCTTATCGGCTGACGCCAGAGGCGGTTGTGGCGTACCGCGAAGATCAGCGGGAGTTGCTCAACCATGTTTGACAGCAAGTCAGGCGAGCGCATGGCGATCAACTGGCGAGGCCCGCTGCTGGCCGCCGGGATTTTCGCGGCCGTATTCGCGGTTCTGCTGCTCATGGCGCATCAGAATCAGTCAAATACGAGCGACATGGGATCCAGTTTACGCGAGGACCCTTACGGCACCAGCCTGCTGTTCGATTCCTACAGGCGCGCCGGGTATCAGGTGAAGCGCAGCCAGGATGAGGACTCCTTATCCGATCAGAACGCGTCGCGGACGACAGCGTTCTTCATAGGAGGTTACCCCTTTGAAGACTGGGACATGGAAAAAGGAGAACTGCGAAATCGAGGGAAGCTTCGCGGGCTGCTCGAGGATTTTCTTGCGCGCGGGGGGCGCGTTGTGCTGGTGCAGCCCACGTTGGAACTAGAGTCCGCGTCGCAAGGGTGGGAAGTCGAGAATCAGTGGAACCAGACTTCACATGAATCGGGTCCAACCTGGATCGCTCCCGATCTTCACGCGATGCCGGCAGAGAGCGAGATGCTGTACCTCACGGGTGAAACCCCGTGGCTCAAAACAGACGCGCACTGGACCACGCTGTACGCGGGCCCGGTGGAAGCCACCAAGGCTGAGACGTCTGCGCATGTGTACATGGCGCTGCGGCGAGTGGGAAATGGCGAACTTATCGCCGCGAGCCAAGAGTCGTTCATTCTGAATGAGACGATCAAGACACACCAGAATCCTGTCCTGCTGGATTTTCTCGCTGGGGGACGACAGGTGATTTGGGTGGATGAAACATTGCATGGATGGCATCAGTACCAGGGTGTGCTGTGGCTCGTTCAGCGGTATCGGCTGCAAGTTGCCCTGCTGCTCTTCTGGGCGAGTTTGCTGGCGCTGCTGTGGAGCATGGCCGGTGATTTGGTGCGACGCGCCAGACCCGACCAGAATGGGCAGATCATGCGTCAGGGCGAATGCGCCGGGGTGGCTGCGCGACGCCTACTACAACGGAGCGTTACGACGGAAAAGGTGGTGGCGGAATGCTGGGAACAGTTTCGCCGCCGCTCGCCACAGGATGCGCAAGCGATTTCCGCAGAAGCAAGCCCGCGGCTGCGCGCCGCGCTCGCTCAACCCCCGTTAGCGGGGTACCAGGCATTAAGCCAACTGATCTTCGAGCGCCGCGCATCCGCAAAAGGTCGACCGCCGGCGCGCAATAATTCCATGATTTCACCGAAAAGGATACGCGAGGAGGCACGGAGCGCATGAACGAGAAACCGGTAACAGGCTCGGACGGGCAGACACAGTCGGCGAGAGCGGAAACGCAAGCGCCAGCGTCCGCGCCGGTCACGAGCGGCGCGCGGCGTGTTCGGGAAGCGCTGGGCCGCGTGATAGTCGGGCAGAACGAAGCCATCGATCTGGCGCTGGTGACGCTGCTGGCCGGTGGTCACGCGCTGATCGAAGGGGTACCCGGCGTGGGGAAAACGTTGCTGGTGAAGGCGCTGGCGCGCGCAGTGGCCGGCGAATTTCAACGCATACAATTCACGCCCGACCTGATGCCCGCAGATATCACCGGAACAAGCATTTTCGACATCAAGGCGCAGGAATTCCGGCTCATGCGCGGGCCACTTTTCACGAATTTTTTGCTCGCAGACGAAATTAATCGCGCACCGGCGAAAACGCAATCGGCGCTTCTCGAAGCCATGCAGGAGCGCCAGGTGACCATTGATCGCGAAACCTGTGCGCTGCCCCCAGTTTTCGTCGTCTTTGCGACGCAGAACCCGATCGAGCATCAGGGCACGTATCCGCTCCCGGAGGCGCAAAAGGATCGCTTCCTGGCAAAAATTCGCATGGGCTACCCCGCGGCGGAAGAGGAAAACGAGCTGGCGCGGCTCGTAGCAAGAGGCGAAGCGCCGGAGCGGCGGCTCGCGGAGGACCTGCGCGAGGCGGTTTTGCAGCCTGGCGAACTCGAACAACTGCGCGAGGCCACAGCGCAGGTGCGCGTCAGCGAAGCCATAAGCAACTACATCGTCAGCGTAGCCCGGGAGACCCGGCAACACCCGGCAGTGTGGGTGGGCGCCGGGCCGCGGGCGACGCTCGCGTTGCTGTCGGCATCGCGCGGGCTCGCTGCACTGGAGGAACGCGATTTCGTGCTGCCCGAGGACGTAAAGACGCTGGCTGCTCCGGTGCTCGAACACCGCATGCTGCTGAGACCGGAATTCGAGATGGAAGGCGTAGAGATTCGCGAGGTGGTCAGAACGGTGCTGGAGGCGGTTGAAGTGCCACGGTAAGCATGGAGCAGGTGAAATCGTGACTGCCGCAGACTACAAGTCAGCAAGCGTTCGGCGAGGCACAGCCGTCGATGCCGAGGTCGAAGCCACGGCGCCGCCTACTCGCAGGAATGAGCTTTCACAAGACAAGACTAGGCGGCCGATGGCGCTGCAATCGATGGCAAAGCTATTCACTCCGGCGGGATCGCTCGCCTGGGTGCTGGGAGTGCTGGGCGCGGGAGCATGCATTGCGCCATGGGTCGCGCACGGATGGCGATGGTTTGAGCTCATCGTCACGATTGTTGTGCTGCTGGCGTGTTATGACGCACTCGCGCTGTGGCTGAGCCGCAAAGAATGCGCGCCTGTACTGCTGCCGCCGGAAAAAGGCCTTAGGGGACGCGAAGGACAGACCATTCAGGTTCCGCTCGCACTCGCCGGCTCCGGGCGAAGCCGACTCCGCAGCGATGTGCGAGTGGCGATCATGCCGGCAACACAAGAAAGTGAAACCGCTATTAGTGTGAAGGGCGATCCTCAGCGGTTGAAGCTGGGGCAGCCGGATTCGAGCGCAGGAAGCGCAACCTCGGCAAGCGCCGCGCCTATCCATCTCTGGCCTTGGACGCCCGAGATCGCGTTGCTTCGACGCGGTGTGTGGCCTGGACCTCGCGTTGGCATGGAGCGGCACTCACGGCTCGGAATCTGGCGCTTGCGGCAATGGTTCGATTTACCGGAGCGGTTGCGAGTCGAGCCGGACTTGCGGTCCGGCCGGCGGGAGGTTCTGCGCAGCCCAGTTTACCGCGCCCTTGTGGCATCGCGGCAGACGCCGTGGACCGGACACGGGCGCGATTTCGAGCGCTTGCGGGAATATCAGCCTGGCGATACCTACTCGGAGATCGCGTGGAAATCGACCGCGCGCCGGGGTGCTCCAATCACGCGGCTTTTCCAATGGGAGCAGAAACAGGAAGTATATTTCGTGGTGGACCAATCGAGGGCGTCTGCGCTTGCGCTGGAAGGCCGCGAAAGCGGAGCCTCTCAGACGCGCGTACCACGACGGCTGCTGGATCTCGCAGTGGAAACGGCACTGGTGGGCGCGGCGATAGCACTGGAACTAGGCGATGAATTTGGGCTGGTAACCTACGCGGACGAGCCGAAGTCGTGGTTGCGCGCGGGAAGCGGGCAGTCCCAGTTTCATCAATTTCGAGATCGCCTGTTGAATCTCGAGCCCTTGCCGACGACTGCGGATTACGAAGCACTCTTCGGCGAAATTCGGGTGCGACTGCGGCGGCGCGCTTACTTGCTGCTGCTGGCGGATTTGACGGAGCGCTCGGTTTCGGATTCGCTGCGGCGGGGAGTTGGGCTAGTCCGCTCATCACATGTCCTCTTGATGACGAGCATCTTGCCGGCTCACGCGCGGCCGGCATTCTCGCCGAGAGAGGAACTGCAAACGGACCGGGACGTGTATGCGGCGCTCGCAGGTGAAAAAGAAAATCAGCGCCTCGGCGCGTTGGCGCGGCAACTGCGCCAATCGGACGTGCAGCTCCGGTATATTCCGGAGGAATTGTTCCTGCGGACGGCCGTGGAAGGATATCTGGAAAGCAAAAGGGAGCAGCGGCTGTGATCCTGGATCTCGAGCGATTTCAGGCGCAAGCGCGGCCGCGCTGGAGCAACCTCGAATCGCTGCTTGCAGCGCTCGAAGGCCGGCCTGACCGCCGATTGCATCCAGCCGAAGCCGAACAACTGCAGGACCTTTACGTCCGGACCGCTGTGGATTTGAATCGCGTCAGACACGGCGCGTTGGCGCCCGAGCTGATGCAATATCTTGAGCGGCTGGTAGCACGAGCTTATTCGGAGCTGTACTACGCGCCGCCGGAGCGCTCGGAAATCTGGAAGCCACGCCGGTGGCTGAGAATTTTTACGGCGTTTCCGGAAACGTTTCGCCGGCAGGCCCGCCATTTCGCGCTAGCCGTGCTGATCACACTTTTGGGCTCCACGCTCGGTGGACTGGCCGTGCGATACGATCCCGCTTCTGTGGACGTGCTGCTTCCGGCCGATTACCTACGAAATCCGGTCCGGCGCGTGCACGAAGAGGAGCAGGGGAAGAGACGGGAACTGCACTCGGCGCAGACGGAAGCGGTATTCTCGGCCGGACTGATCAAGCACAATATCGAGGTGGCGCTGCTGGCGGCCGCGCTGGGCGTAACGTTTGGTATTGGGACTGCGCTGCTCCTTTTCGAGAACGGCGTGTTGCTCGGGGCCGTGGCGGTTCATTACACACGCCAGGGTTTCGGGCTGTTCCTGACGGCGTGGCTGTTGCCGCATGGCGCATTCGAGATTCCGTCGATCCTAGTTGCCGGGCAAGCGGGTTTCTACCTGGCGCGCGTGCTCCTGCGTCGACGTGAGGATCGCAACATGCGTCAATCCATGCGGGAATGGTTGGTGCTGATCGCTGGGCTGGCGATGATGCTGGTATGGGCCGGAGTGATGGAAGCGTTCTTTTCTCAGCATCACGCGCCGGTTCTGCCGTACTGGTTCAAGGTTGCGGTTGGCGCGGCAGAACTCGCGCTGCTGACCAGCTATCTACTGCTGGTCGGGCGGAAGGAGACTGCCGCAGAAGCGCGCGCTAGAGTTTCGTGGGAGAACAAATGATCGATTCTCAGCCGATCGGCCGGCCGACAACGGCCGAGGTGACCATTGTGACTCCGGAAGGCGTGCTGTTCCGCTTGCCCCTGGCCGGTCCCGCTTCCCGCCTTTACGCCATGCTGCTCGATGCCGTTATCGTGCTGGGGACGGTGAACGGGATAGGGTTGCTGGTGTACTGGATTTTTGCGAAGGCACCCGGATTTGGAGTGATGGTGATCACGCTCGGCGAATTCGCAATCTGGTTTGCGTATGGCGCATTGCTCGAGGGCTTCTGGAACGGGCAGACGATCGGAAAACGCCTCTTCCATTTGCGCGTGATTGACCAGACCGGACTTCCGCTACGGATCGAACAAGCGTGGGTGCGGAATCTGATGCGGGTGTTTGATGCGTTGCCGTTCGCCTATCTGGTTGGAGGAATTTCCGTACTGAGCAGCCCCCTGATGCAGCGCTTTGGCGACCGTGTGGCCGGGACGCTGGTCATGCGCCAAACACCAGTCGCTGCGCCGGGGGAGGATTTCTGGACACGACAAAAGTACAATTCCTTGCTGGATTATCCAGCAATCGCAATGAAGCTGCGTCGAGCAGCAACGCCGGAACTGGCAAGTCTGATTCAAGATGCGCTGCGTCGTCGCAACGAATTAGCGGCTTACGCCCGGCGGGAGATTTATCGCGACCTGGCCAGCTATGTGCAGAGCGAAATCTCGCCATTCCCCGACGAATTGCTCGAGATGCTTAGCGATGAACAGTATTTGATTAATGCTGCTGGCGTGCTGTTCAACGATCAACGGCTCTCGAGAGTTCGCATTTGACAGTCTGAAGCCCGTTCGTCATCCTCCAGCACATTTACTGTTCTTTCATCAGCGCCGGCGGGATGTTTCTGGTGCCGGCGGGGGGAATCGAACGATACGCGCCTACTCATTCTACGTAACTTATTGCAAACATACGAACGCAAGAACCGCAAAACCCGCTGTATGGTGGTCTCCGTTGTACAAAATCATGTACAAGAGTTCGAAGGCCGACTGAGTTGTCGGACCTCTTAACGCCGGGCTGCGCTCCTCGCCTTTCCGTATATCTTCGCGACGGCAACGTTTTGTCAGGCAGGTCCACGCGACGCTGGCGGGTCCCCGCGGTATGCGCTTGTACGGCACGGCGAGTAAGTCCCGCCGGTGCTAGGATAAGTCGCTTGCGCGCGATTAAGACTTGCCAATGATCGGTGTGGGGATAGATATTGTGCGTATGTGATGCCACATTGAGGCGTCGCTCACGCGTTTGCATCTCACGCGCTTGCAGGCATTTGAGCAACTATTTCGCAACTAAGCGACGCTCTCAGTCATCTGAAACTAGGAATTTCTGCAAGGAGGAGTTGCTATGTTTCGCTTCCCTCTAACACAGCAACCACAAATTTCTCGGGAACCGTTCAGCCTACAGACGTTGGCGAAAGCTTCGCGGCTGCGTGGCGCCACGGTCACCGAAAGCGTCTGTCCCTACTGTGCCGTTGGTTGCGGGCAGCTCATCTTCAGCAAGGGCGGCGAGCTCATCAACATTGAGGGCGATCCCGATAGTCCCATCAGCGGG
>DATFQU010000314.1:0-11102 GCA_035264005.1 Candidatus Acidiferrales bacterium | reverse complement strand
AAGCGCACGAAAGGGCGCTTGTCAATGAGCAGGAAAATCAGGCCGGTGATCCAGCCGAGGACGTAGCAAAGCAGCCCGGCTACATTCTCGGTGAGGTTGGGCTGGGTCGAAGTCATCGGAGGTGCAGATGCTACCGCTGCTCCTTGAGAAGCGCCACAGTTATGGCAAAAAGCGGCGCCCGCGTCCACCACGTTCCCGCATTTCGAGCAATGAGGCATCGCCGGACTCCTTCCGCCAGAGGAATTGGGGCGAGCCTACCAGACGGCCTCAAACGCAGCAAGATAAATTGGAATCTGTCAGCATGGCGCGGGTAGAATCGGCGCGCTGAGATTCGCTCGCCGGTGGGTTCAAAGAACGAAGTTGAGGAGCGCAACCCTGTCGACAGACCTGATTGCCGCGAGACCCACGCGCCAAATCCTTGGCCTGGAATGGCCGCGGAAAATAACCGCGGCGGAGCGTAATTCCCTGCTGGCCGGCGGCGTGGGATGGATGCTCGACTCGTTCGACGTGACCCTATACGCGATGGTCCTCGCCTATTTAATGCGGGATCTCGGTATCAGCAAGGAAACGGGCGGACTGCTGGGGTCGCTGACGTTACTGGCTTCGGCGGCAGGCGGCGTGATTTTCGGGTTTGTGGCCGACCGCATCGGACGGTCACGGTCGCTTTCCGCTTCCATAGTGATTTACTCCGTGGCGACGGCAGCGTGCGGATTCGCGCACACGGTTGTGATGCTGGCTGTGTTCCGCGTCATCCTCGGCCTCGGCATGGGCGGCGAATGGACAGCGGGAGCCGCGCTGGTCGCCGAAACATGGCCAGCGGAACACCGCGGCAAGGCGCTTGGTCTGATGCAGTCGACTTGGGCCATTGGAGGAATGCTCGCGGCCCTTGTGTCTTGGGCGGTTCTGCCGAGATGGGGATGGCGCGGCGTCTTCTTCATAGGAGTGCTACCGGCATTGACCGCGCTCTGGATTCAGAGCCGGGTGTCCGAGCCGGAAATCTGGACGCAACGCGACGACCGCGGAAAGGCCGCCCGAAGCGTGCCGCTGCGCGTTCTGTGGCGCAAGGACATTCGTTGGAATGGATTGTTGGCTACTGCGATGAACACATTCGGCATGCTCGGTTATTGGGGCCTCTTCACCTGGATACCCGCGTACTTCTCACTGCCAGCCTCGCAGGGAGGGCGAGGCCTGAGCGTCGCAACCACTTACTTGTGGTTGCTGATCATTGGGGTGGGGCAATGGCTGGGATACGTGCTGTTCGGATTCGCCGCAGACGTGTTCGGACGGCGCAGGACGTACTTCGGGTATTTGTTTGTGGCGGCAGTCCTGACGCCGATTTACGGCCTAGTGCATAGCCCGCTCTGGCTGTTATTACTCGGCCCGCTCCTGGCGTTCTTCGGAACAGGATTCTTTTCGGGATTCAGCGCGATCACCTCTGAGCTATTTCCCACCGAGATTCGCGCCACCGCGATGGGTCTGAGCTACAACGTCGGACGTGGCATCTCAGCAGTGGCGCCATTCGCCGTGGGAGCGCTTGCGATTCGCATCGGGCTGGGCCACGCGTTCTTCATGCTGGGCGGAGCGTTCCTGATTGCGGCGCTGCTGACGCTTGCCTTGCCAGAAACGAAGGGGAAACAGCTTGAATAATAATAGATGCCGGGACCAGCAGCGCCGGCGTGTTAGCGTTCGATTTCGATGCCGTCGAGAGTGGGTTTTTCTTCCGGGACTGCGGACCGTCCAGCCGGCCGCGCCGCGGGGCGTTTGCCCGCGGCTTCGGCCAGGTCGGTGAGTTGCAAACGAAGATTCCCCGCGTTAGTCGCAAAGGCAAACGCGGTCTGAAGGTCAATAATTTCCGCCCGCACCATTCGTTCAAGCTCGCCGTCAAAATGCTGCATTCCATCGAGTGAGCCATCGTGCATGGCGTCGACAAGCGACTTGCCTTCACTCTCTCCCTTTTCCACATATTCGCGCGTGCGCATAGTGGACTTGAGGATTTCAATCGCGGCGATGCGGCCCTGCTGATCCTTGCGCGGCAGGAGGCGCTGCGAAATGACGTAGCGAAACGTTTTCGCAAAACGCGTACGAATGACGTGCTGATCGCTGAGCGGGAAAACCCCGATGATGCGCTCGATGGTCTTGGACGCATCGATGGTGTGAAGAGTTGAAAAGACCAGGTGCCCGGTTTCCGCAGCTTCCATAGCTATTTCGATGGTTTCACGGTCGCGCATTTCGCCGACCAAAATCACTTTCGGCGCCTGACGCAAAGCGGCGCGCAAGGCGAGTGCAAACGACGGAGTGTCGCTGTGAAGTTCGCGCTGATGGATCGTGCCTTTCTTGTGATTATGAAGAAATTCAATCGGGTCTTCGATGGTAAGAATGTGAAATGCTTTTTGCTCGTTGATCCTGTCGAGAATGGCGGCGAGTGTTGAAGATTTGCCGGAGCCCGTGGGTCCGGTTACGAGCACGATTCCGTTGCGCAGATCCGCCGCGTCCTGAAGTTGAGAAGGCAGCTTGAGGTCATCGAACGTCGGAATCTTGCTGGGAATCACGCGCATGACGATGGCACAACTGCCGCGCTGCGTGAAGATGTTCACGCGGAAACGCGACAGCTTCGGCAGGCTGTAGGAAATATCGCAGGAGCCGTCCTGGCGGAGTTTTTCGACGGCTTGCTTGTTGTTGCCGATCAAGTCCGCGGCAATGCGAGCGGTGTCTTCAGCGCGCAGAACTTGAACCGTGGGGACGTTGACGCCGAGGAGTTGGCCGTTGGATTCAATCTGCGGCATCCTTCCCGGGGAAAAAATCAAATCGCTGATGTGCGGCCCAGCCTTTAGCATTGCGGAAATAATTGACGGCGTCGGCATCAGCTCGCGGGCCGGCGGTGCGGCGGGCGACGGCAAGGGCACAGAAGAATTTTCAGCCATTCTCGAAACTCCGGAACTGTCTATACGCCTGCTCTGAAAAACCTGAGGGACGTTTCAGAACTAGTGTAAGGCTGCCGGCCGCTCAATCAAGGAAGTAGTGACTTAGAACGTAGCCTATGAATTACTTGGGCCGAAGGACGGTCATTCGTAGCGCAGAGCCACCATGGGATCGACGCGCATGGCCCGGCGCGCGGGGATATAACAGGCCAAAAGCGCGACGGCCATCAATAGGATGGCGCCGAGGATGAAGGTAGCGGGATCGAACGGCGCGACGTGGAAAAGCAAAGAAGATAGATCGCGAGTCAAGGCAAAGGCAGCCAGGAGTCCGCAGGCAAGGCCCGCGGCAATGGCGAGAGAAATTCGTTTCATCATCGCGCGAATAATGTTTGGAGACTGTCCGCCCAAGGCGATGCGAATACCGATTTCGCGCGTACGCTGCCGGACCGAGTGGCTCACCACTCCGTAGATGCCAATCGCAGAGAGTAACAGGGCGAGCACGGCGGCGAGTGAGCCAAACAATGTTTGGAATCGCCATGAACCGAACGCCTGCCGCCATTCGTCCGACATGGATTGCACGCCGTAGAGCGGCTCCGAGGGATCAAGCTGAGCGGCCTGCTGGCGAAGCAGCGCAACAGTCGCGCTGGAGCTGGATGAGCGAACAATCACCGCAAGCGAAGGTACCGGATTCTGCGCGTAAGGAAAGAAAGCGGTCTCGAATGTTGGAGCGTTATAGCGCACGGCATTGTCGCGCGTGTCTTTCACCACGCCGATGATTCTTCGTATGCCAGAGGAAGCTCCGTTGTAAGACACGTTCGCATTCGGCGAAAACTCCACGAGTTTGCCGATGGGATTTTGACCAGGGAAAAATGTGCGCACAAAGGCTTCATTTACGATAACGACGGGTTCTGACTCACTCGCTGTGAAGTCGCGGCCCATAAGAATCGGCGTCCGGAGAATTGCGAAATATCCGCGGTAAACAAAGGCGCTAGAGCAACCCAGAGAATCTTTCGGGGTCGAATTCGCACCCGGGACGGAAACCTGATTACCCAACCAACCCGCGTCGGAAAGTGGTAACGAGCTTGCAGCACTCACAGAAAGATCAGAGCGGCCTTGTAAGCCGGCGAGAAAGCGGTTGAAGAATGCCACGCGACTGACGTTGCTGGAATACGCGACGGGATCGAGCGTCACGCGGGCCGAAACAATATCCTGTGGATTGAATCCAACGTCCAGGCGTGAGATCGCTTGCAAACTGCGCGCCAGGACTCCCGCGCCGACTACCAGAGCCAGTCCGATGGCAATCTCCCCTCCGACAAGAACTACATAGCCGCGCTGGCTGCGAGCGATGCGGGAACTGCCGCGGCCGAGCCACTGATTGAGGCTCGTGCCAAAGCTGGAGAGAGTCGGCAGAAGGCCAATCAGGACAACCGTCAACACACACATGCCAACTGTAGCAGCCAGCACAGGCAAATCCATCGGGGCGGAGTGGATGTTATTCAGGAAATCCGGCGGAGTGTAACGAATGAGCAGCGACGTCCCCCAGCTTGCGAACAACATCGCGCCGGCGGTGCCGAGCACCGAAAGCAACGCGCTCTCGCACAAGCTCTGGCGGACCAAACGCGCGCGGCTCGCTCCCAGTACCGCACGGATTGCAAATTCCTGCTTGCGGCTCTCCGCCTGCGCTGACAATAAGACCGCGATATTCAGGCAGGCGACGAGCAGAACAAGCAGGCCGAGCGCGAGAAAAATATACAACTGGGCGCTACCGAATGGGACAAGGTCGTCATGCAAGGAAACTACATTGGCACTCCAACCCCCATCGCTAGAAGGATAGTTTTTCGCGAGCTGATCGGCGATTGCAGAGAGATCGGCCTTCGCCACCGGGACCGAGACGCCGGCTTTCAACCGGCCAATTGGAAAAATCGAGCGCAGATCCCGTCGCGCCGCGTCGGGGCCGACGAGATCCAGGGGTAGCAGGAGCTCCGCTCTTTCGAGGAAATTGCCTAGCTGGAAATTCTCGGGCAGCACGCCAATGACGTTGTAACTCTCGCGACTAAGGTGAATCGTTTGGCCGATGATATTCGAGCGCCCGCGGAATGTGTTTTTCCAGAGAGAGTAACTCAAGATCGCCACGTGGTCGCGTCCGGGGGCAGCTTCGTTTTCGCGGAACTGGCGACCGAGCAAGGGCTCAAGTTCGAGAACAGAGAAGATGTTCGGCGTGACCTTTATGGTTCGGATGCGAGCAGCCTGACCGGCACCGCTTAGATTGAGATACTCAGATGAGCTGGTCGCAGCCAAATCCGCGAAACTGTGGTTGCGCTGCTGCCAATCCTGCAGAAGAGGAATCGAAACCATTTCCGCGTAGTCCCCGCTGATGTGCAGATTTCGGTTGTAGGCGTCCGCCAACTGCTCTGGACGCGGATATGGCAACTTCGGCCAAAAGACAGCTCTCATAACGGCCAAAATCGCCGTGTTCGCACCGATGCCAAGTGTGAGGGTCAGAATGGCGACCGCGGTGAAGCCGGGCGATTTGCGCAGCAGGCGGAAAGCATAGCGGAGATCCTGCACGAGCGCCTCGAGCCAGCGCCAGCCCCATTGGTCGCGCGCGGATTCGCGGACGAGGGTCTGGTTGCCCAATTCTCGGACGGCAGATTGATGGGCGCTGATGGCGTCCTCGCCGCGTGCAACTCGCTCTTGGGCGGACATGCGGAGGTGGGATTCGAGCTCGTCGTTCAGTTCCTGCTGCTTGCGCCCCCAAAAAAAGGTCATTGTCTTTACCTCGAAGCTTGTTTTCTACTCGTAGCGGAGGGCCTCCATGGGATCGACGCGCATAGCGCGACGCGCGGGGACGTATGCCGCCACGGCAGCTACTAATGCCAACAGGACGGCGACGCTGATAAACGTCAAAGGATCAGCCGGGCGCACGTCAAAAAGCTCACTGGAGAGAAAACGCGTCAGCACAAGAGCAGCCGGAATGCCGACGGCAAGGCCGAAGAAAACGAGCGCGACGGATTCGCGAATCACCAATCGCTGGACACTTGCAGGAGACGCGCCGAGGGCCATCCGAATGCCAATTTCGTGTGTGCGACGCGACACCGAGTAGGAAATCACGCCAAAAATGCCGACAGCGGCGAGCGCCAAAGCCATTGCGCTGAAAAGCCCGAGAAGCAAAGTTCGGAAGCGCGGTTCGGCAACGGAAGAGCTAAGGACGTGCGGAAGCGACAGGATGTCTGTGACCGGTAGATTTTTGTCTATGCCGTGAGTTTCGCGGCGGATGGCGCCGATAATGGCCGGCGTGCTTAACCTGCTCTTGACCACCACTTCGCATCCATAGAGAGGCGCTTGCGCGAAGGGTACGTACATCATCGGACCGGGATTCTGGCCCAGCGAAACATCGTGTATATCGCTGACGACGCCGACAATTCTCCGCGAGACGGGACTGCCATTGAGCGGAAATCCGAAGGTCATTTCCCGTCCCAACGGGTTTTCGTTGGGGAAATAGCGCATCGCTAGCGTGGCGCTGATCAAGGCGACCGGCAGCGTCGAGGCCGTGTCGTTTGCGTCAAGAAGCCGGCCGCGAAGCAGCGAAATTCCCATCACCGAGAAGTACCGCGGGCTCGCGGTTACGTAGTCGGCAATGTTGGTCGCTCCCGTAGGCAAGGGCGGGTTGCCGACGATAGTAAACGGCATCGTAATCGCGCCATCCGCGATTGGCACGGGAGCCATGCAAGCCGAATCCTCCAGGCCCGGCCGGGATTGAAGGCGGGTCATGAGTGCGTCCGAGAAAGCGGTCCACTGCTGCGGCGATTTATATTGAAATTGAGGGAGCGAGACCATGGCCTTCACGACGTGGTCAGCTTGAAAACCTGGGTTCACAGACGTCAGACTAGCGAAGCTGCGCATCAGCAAGCCCGCACCAACCAACAAGACCACGGCCAGCGCAACTTCGGCTGTGGCCAGAACGCTGCGGAGGCGCCGCGAGCCTCTTCCCTCTCCTGTGCGAGAGCCTTCGCGGAGGTTTGCCTGCGGGTCAGATCCCGCCGCGAACAAGATTGGTGCCAAGCCGAACAGAAAGCTCGCGGCGAGAGACAGTGCGAGAGCAAATCCGAGGACGGGGCCGTCCACGCGAAGCGGATGAATTCGAGGTAGCGCGGCAGGCATTATCGCAGTGAACGCCGAAACTCCCCAGTCAGCCAGCAAAACTCCCGCAACACCTCCAACAACCCCCAATATGGCACTTTCGGTGAGCAACTGGCTGGCGATGCGCCACTTCCCTGCCCCCAGCGCGATGCGAACCGCGATCTCCTTCGAACGCGACGTGGCGCGAGTCAAAAGCAAGTTAGCGATATTGGCGCAGGCAATTACCAGTACAAGACCGACGGCGCACAGCAAGATAAGCAGCGGAGATTCGGCATCTCCGACAATCGCCTGCCGCAACGGCTGGACAGGCTGAATCAGCCATCCATTCTCAGCCGGAACTTCCTTTGCCAGCCGCGCGCTGATCGCATCCATCTCGGTCTGAGCTTGAGCGAGGGATATGCCGGGCTGTAGCCGCGCGATGACGGGCATCCAATGCGTTTGCTGGGGGCGCGTCATCCAGCCGGAAAAGAGAGGATCCTGGACCAGAGGAATCCACAGCAGATTCGTTTGATTGAAAAACGGACTGCGAAATTCGACGGGCATGACACCAACCACGGTAAACGAGCGCATGTCGAGATCAATCGAGCTTCCGATGATGTTTGGATCGCCTCCGAACTGACTGCGCCACATACTCTCGCTAAGAACGACGACCGGCGAAGCGCCACGCTGGCCATCGCTCGGAAGCAAGACGCGACCGAGCAAGGGCTTAGTGCCAAGGACGCTGAAGAAGTCGAAGGTCACTGAGACAGTCCTAGCTTCCGACGGCTCGCCGCGGCCGGTGAGGGTGAGCGAGTGGCTCGCGAATCCAGCGATCGCGCTGAACACGTTGTTGTGATCGCGCAACTCCATGAGCGTGGGGTAAGACATTCCGGCGTCTGAGATTCCCTGCTTGGGATTGGCCTCAGGCAAGAAGACAAGCTGTCCAGAATTCGTATACGACAGCGGCTGTAGAAGGACTGCGTTCACTACTGAGAAAATCGCTGCGTTTGCGCCGATGCCCAGTGCAAGCGTGATAACCGCAACAGCGGTAAAGCCCGGGGACTTACGCAGCATGCGAAGGGCGTAGCGCCCGTCCTGCATCAAATTCTCCAGCCAACGCCAGCCCCGCTGATCACGAGCCGTTTCGCGGATGATCGCGGCATTCCCCATCTCTCGGCGGGCCGATTGCGCGGCATGCGCGGGACTTTCGCCGTGCGCGACGCGCTCGTCCTCGGCCATGCGCAGATGAGCGTCGATTTCTTCTCGTAGCTCTTGTCGTTTGCGCCGCCAGAGACTCATGTTTCCGCCCTTAGTGCAAACGCTTACTCATAGCGCAGTGCAACCATGGGATCGACGCGCATTGCTCGCCGCGCCGGAATGCAAACTGCGAGCAGAGCTACGACAATCAACAGAGCAACAACACTGACAAACGTGAGCGGGTCCATTGCGCCGACGCCGTACAGCAGGCTCTTCATGAGCCGTGTGAGACCAAATGCTGCCGCGAGCCCGATTACAGAACCTATGGCAGCGAGGCGCACGCCCCTGCCGATGACAAGACCAAAAATGTCGCGCGGCTTTGCTCCCAGAGCCATGCGAATGCCGATGTCATGCGTCTGCTGCGCGACCACATAGGCAAGTACTCCATAGATGCCGATGGCAGCGAGAAACAGAGCCAAAGCGGCAAGCGCGCCGATGAGAACCGTCGTGAATTCAGGGCCGCTAAAGGACGAACTCACAAGCTCCGTCATCGTGTGAATGTTCGTGACGGCCAGGTCACGATCCAGCGAATGGATTTGCGCTACCACCGCTGAACTCAGCGAAGTTGGATCCGTCTGCGTACGCACCGAAAGATTCATGGCGTGCCACTCACCAAACGGATCTTCTTCGAGAAATCCGGGAGCAATTTGCGAATAGGGACGATACACGTGAGGCGTCAAAATGCTATTCAGAGGGCCCTCTTTGACGTCGGCCACGACGCCGACAATAGTCTCCCACGAGTCGTTTACGCCCCACTTAATGCGTTTGCCCAGGGCTCCTTCTGGCCAGTATTTTCGCGCCATAGACAGATTCACTACAGCTACCGGCTGGGAGCCAACTTGGTCTTCGACAGTAAACCATCGCCCTTGGAGCAGCGAAATGCCCATGGTTTGGAAGTATTCTCCAAATATCCATGACTGGCAAACCGCTTCCGGTGTGTTCCCTTGCGCATTTTGCCGGCCTTCGATGGAGAACGAGACCATTTCGCGGGCATTGAGAGGCAAATCGCTGGAGAGTGCAGCATTCTGCACGCCGGGCAGGGCAGCAGCGCGCTCAAACACCTGCCGATAGAAATCGTAAACCTGCGCGCCATGCGGATACGCCTGTTGAGGAAGAGGGATTGTCAAGGTGAGTAAATGATCGGGACGAAAGCCGGGATTCGTCTTCAGGATTTTGACGAAGCTGCGAATCAGCAGTCCTGCACCGACCAGCAGCACAAGCGCCAACGCAAACTCTGAGGCAACGAACAGGCCTTGTAAGCGATGGCGCGGACGACTGGAGATTCCGCCGCGGCCTCCTTCTTGTAAAGGAGTTTGCAGCGATACTGCAGACGACTGCAGCGCAGGAGCGATGCCGAACAAAAGAGCAGCGAGCATGGATACAAAGAGCGCGAAGGCGAGCACGCCAGCATTGAGCGGAACCTGGTGAGGCAAAGGGATGCTTGCCGGAACGAGCGCCAGAATAAAGCTCTTGCTCCACGCGGCGATGAGTAGACCCAGCGCACCGCCAGCGAACGCCAGCAGGAAACTTTCAGTGAACATCTGACGAATCAAGCCAAAGCGTGTGGCACCGAGTGCCGTACGAATTGCGATCTCCTTTTGCCGAGTCGCGGCTCGGGACAAAAGTAATGTCGCAACATTTGCGCACGCAATCAGCAGGACAAAACCCACAGCGATCATCAGGACGAGAAGCAATGTGCGCACGGAACCCACAACCTCCGTCTGGAAAGGAACAGCGGTCATGGTCAGGCCATGATGCAACAAATTGCTGAGCGCCGTTGGATAGTTATCCGCGACGCGGTTTGCGAGCGACTCCATTTCTCCCCGCGCTTGATCGAGCGTGACGCCGGGGCGCAATCGTCCAATCACGCTCGTCACGTACAACCCACCCCAACCCTGCAATTCGGCCGGAGTGAAAGCTATGGGAACCCAAACTTCCGCGGGAGAACTATTCATCTCAGGCCCGGACAACGGAAAAACGAATGATCGCGGCATGACGCCGATGATGGTGTAGGGCTGGCGGTCGAGTTCCATCGTTTGGCCGATGACGTTCGAAGCACCGCCAAAGCGACGCTGCCAAAGCCCGTAGCTCAAGATGGCGACGTTATGGCCGGGCGCGTCTTCTTGAGAGGTGAATGTTCTGCCCAGAGCTGGTTGCGCGCCAAGCATCGGGAACAATGAAGCGGAAACGCGGGCGGCTGCGACACGTTCGGGCTCACCCTGGCCGGAGATGTTGACATGCTTATCCTGAAAAGCGCCGAGCGCACTGAAAGACTTTTGCTCGCGGGTAAAGACTGTGAGGTCCGGCGGCGAGAAATCCAGCTTCGGATAGCCAATCTTGGGAAGGCCTTCGTGAAGCATGACGAGGCGCGATGGGTTGTCAAACGGCAGAGGGCGCAAAAGAACCGCATCCACGATGCTGAAAATCGCTGTGTTCGCGCCGATGCCAAGCGCCAGCGTGAGCACTGCGACAATCGTGAATCCGGGATTTTTCCGTAGCATGCGCAGACCGTAACGCAAGTCCTGTACTAGGCGTTCCAGGGACGCCCAACCCCACATCTCGCGCGTCACATCTTTGACTAAGCCGACGTTCCCAAATTCGCGTCGCGCCGATTGTTTCGCCTCGGCTACGCTTTGGCCGTGCGCCGCTCTTTCATCCGCGGCCATTCGCAGATGGGCATCGATCTCTTCATTTAATTCGTTGCGCTTGCGGCGCCAAAATAGGATTCTCACGCTTGATTCTCTTTCGCCGGGCTGAGGATGCCCGCAATCGCGTCCGAAATTTGCTGCCAGCGCGAACGCTCGGAGA
>DATFQU010000313.1:0-6981 GCA_035264005.1 Candidatus Acidiferrales bacterium | reverse complement strand
GGGCGCAAGTGGTGGACTTCCGGAGCGGGGGATCCGCGCTGCAAGGTAGCTATTTTCATGGGCAAGACCGACCCAGCAGGCCCGCCGCACCGGCAGCAGTCGATGGTACTCGTGCCAATGGACGCGCCGGGCGTGAAAGTTGAGCGGATGCTTACCGTTTTCGGCTACGACCACGCGCCCCACGGCCACGGTGAGGTTACTTTTACGAACGTGCGTATTCCAACTTCGAATTTGCTGCTTGGAGAGGGACGCGGCTTCGAGATCGCCCAAGGCCGGCTGGGACCCGGACGCATTCATCACTGCATGCGATGCATTGGAGTTGCCGAGCGAGCGCTCGAAGCCATGTGCGAGCGAGTGCAAAGCCGCGTAGCGTTCGGGAAGAAACTGGCCGAGCTCGGGACGATCCGCGCCGATATCGCGGCATCGCGAATCGAAATCGAGCAAGCTCGGCTACTCACGCTCAAAGCCGCCTACGTGATGGACACGGTTGGCAATAAGGAAGCGCGCACGGAAATAGCGATGATCAAGGTAGTCGCGCCGCGGACTGCTTTGCACGCGTTAGACCGTGCCATCCAGGCGCACGGGGCCGCCGGTGTTTCCCAGAACACCTTTCTTGCGGCTGCCTGGGCAAATGTGCGCTCGCTGCGATTGGCGGATGGTCCGGACGAGGTCCATGTCGAATCGATTGCCAAATGGGAGCTCCGAAAGCTGGAGAAGCTCAAAGCCGTGTCTATTACGCGTTGACCGGTGCGGTGACTCAAGCGCTCGTTTTCAGAGGGTTGGGTTCTTTGCCTACTTGCGTCGTGGAAAATCCGCGAGGGTTGAAGGAATTTGCCGACCAAGAAATTGCGGTAACTCCCTGGTTCGAGCTGACGCAAGATCGCATTCGGCAGTTTGCCGAAGCTACGGAAGATCGGCAGTGGATCCATGTTGATCCGGAGCGTGCGAGGTTAGAGTCGCCGTACGGAGCAACCGTTGCGCATGGATTTCTGACACTGTCCCTCACCAGCTATTTTATCAAACAGGCGGTGGAGATCCGCCATGGCGTCCAGTTAGCCATCAATTACGGACTGAATCGTGTGCGTTTTCCCGCCCCTGTGCGCGCCAATGCGAACATTCGCGCTCGCGTAACGCTGCTGCACTTGAATGAATTCCCGGATTCGGTCGAGGCTATCTATTCCGTTTCCCTCGAAGCCGAAGGAGCAGCGAAGCCGAGCTGTGTCGCCGAATGCGTGGTTCGCTACTATCCGTGAGCGCGCTGGCAGTCTTTGAAAACCACGCGATTGCGCTAAATCGAATCGGAACGGGCGGCTTCGAGCGAGGCGCGCAAGAGCGTTTTGACCAACTCGGGCATTCTGGCGAAGCGGGGGTCCCGGGTCAGTCCGTGATGATACCGATAATAGATTTGCTGCACAATGACAGCGACTTTGAAACGGGCAAAAGCTAAATAGAACGGCATGTGACTCGTGTCGCTCCCGGTCTTGAGCGCGTAGCGCTCGACAATCCCCGCGCGGGTCAGGCTTCCCTCGCACGTCGTAGGGCCCCAGCGGATTTCCTGCAATTCATTCGAATCGTCCGGGTTTATCCAATAAGCCAGGGCAGTGCCTAGATCGCTTAACGGATCGCCGACCGTGCTCATTTCCCAATCGAGCACGCCAATCATCTCGGTGGAATTGTCTGGATTGAGAACGGTGTTGTCATACTTATAGTCGTTGTGGATGAGAGCAGCCATTCCGGTTGGCGGCATGTGCCGCTGCATCCAGCTCGCAATCTGCTCGACCTCGGGCAAGTCATGAGTTTCGGAGCCGGCGTAGCGCTCGATCCAGCCAGTTACCTGCCGATGAAGGTAGCCATCTGGCTTACCGATTTCCGCGAGGCCAATGGCTGAATAATCCAGACCATGCAATCGAGCCAGGTTGTCGACGAAGCCCTCGCTGAGTCGGCGGGCAGTCCGAGGCGAAAACTCCAACCCTGGGGGAGGATCTCTCCGGATAATGAGTCCATGCAAGCGTTCCATGAGATAAAACGGCGCGCCTATGATGGTTTCATCGTCGCAATAAAGTAGAACGCCGGGCGCGAGCGTGTAAGCATTGTGAAGCTTGGAGAGGACCCGAAACTCACGACCCATGTCATGAGCGGATTTCACCTTGGTGCCAAACGGGGGACGGCGCAAAACCATTTCGCGCGCACCGAGCTGGACGGAGTAAGTCAAGTTCGAATGGCCGCTGGGGAATTGCTGGAGCGTTATGCCTTCGCGCTCCTGCGGGAAGTGGCTTCGGAGGAGCGGCTCGAGCTTGCTCAAATCCAATTCTTCGCCAGGCCGCACATGGGTCGGCACGTCGAGAAATGTCGTCATACCGGATCCAGCTCTAGGCTCCACAAGATCTAGGCGGCAACGCCTCGACCCGTCTGAAAGTCGCTAAACGTTTTGCCATGCACAGCCAACTGCTCGAGCAGTGGTGCAGGTTCCCAGAGCGCACCAAACTGCCGATGAAACTCCGAAACGCGATGATAAACTTTTTCGAGTCCCACGCGGTCAGCGTGCCACATGGGTCCGCCACGGTACGCAGGGAAACCGTACCCGTAGAGAAAGATAATGTCGATGTCGGTGGCGCGTAACGCGTAGCCTTGCTCCAGAATGCGCGCTCCTTCGTTCACGAGTGCATAGATGCACCGCTCCACAATCTCATCGGAAGAAATGGTGCGCTGCGGAATGCCGGCTTTTTCACTCCATTCCCTGAGCAGGACTGGTACAGCAGGATCCGGTTCAGCGCGGCGCTGTTCATCATACTTGTACCAACCCGCGCCAGTCTTCTGGCCGAATCTCCCCAGTTCACACAGCTTGTCTTCGGCGAAGGGCTGCCGGACATTCGGATCCTGGAGGTGATGATACTCCTTGCGGATGCGCCAGCCGACATCAAGGCCAGCAAGGTCGCCGGTGGCTAGCGGCCCCATCGCCATGCCAAAGTCGAACAGAGCCTTGTCTACGGCTTCGACGCCGGCTCCTTCTTCCACAAGGAACTGAGCCTCGCGTCGGTATGGTCCAAACATGCGGTTGCCAACGAAACCCTTGCAATTCCCGACGAGAACACCGACCTTGCCCAGCTTTTTTGACAGCTGCATGCAGGTGGCGATGACCTCTTTCGAAGTTGCCCGGCCGCGGACAATTTCGAGAAGACGCATCACATTTGCTGGGCTGAAGAAATGAGTTCCGACGACGAATTCCGTACGCGAAGTTGAAGAGGCAATTTCGTCAATGCTGAGCGTAGATGTGTTGCTGGCCAGAATGGCGCCGGGCTTGCACACTCGGTCGAGTTCAGCGAACACTTGCTTCTTTAATTCCATGCCTTCGAATACCGCTTCGACCACAATGTCGACGGCGGAAAAGCCGTCAAAGCGCAGCGTCGGTTGAATCAGATTTAGACGTTCGTCCACAAATTGCTGCGTCAGCCGGCCTTTGCTGACGGAATTCGCATAGTTCTTTCGTATGTTCGCGAGCCCGCGATCGAGCGCAGCCTGGTCCATTTCTTTCAGCAAAACGGGAATACCGGCATTGGCAAAAACCATAGCGATCCCGCCACCCATCGTACCTGCGCCGATCACGGCCGCGGCAGCCAAGGGCAGGACAGCTGTTTCCTTCGCCACGTCGGGGATTTTGGCCACCTCACGTTCGCCGAAGAACACATGGATAAGCGCCTTCGATTGCTCGGAAAACAGGCATTCAATGAAGCGATTTCGTTCGAACTGGCAACCTTGTTCGAACCTCATCAGCGTGGCGGCTTCCACGGCATCAATGGCTGCCAGCGGCGCGATCATGCCACGCTGCTTATGGCGCGCATTTTGGCGCGCTGCCACAAAGATTGGGGCATTTTCCTCTGGTGTGCCCAACTTTTCGTTGCGTTCACGGGTTTTGCGCGCTGGCTTCGCTGCAATCTCGTGGGCAAACTCAATTGCGCCCGCGTGCAGATCGCCGTCGATCAGCCGATCCAAAATCCCGAACTGCAACGCGTCACTGGCTTTGACAGGATTGCCTTCCGCGCACATTTCCACGGCTTTGGCCACGCCAGCAAGACGCGGCAACCGCTGTGTTCCGCCGGCACCCGGAATAATGCCAAGCTTCACCTCGGGCTGGCCGACCTGTGCGCCCGGGTTCGCCACACGATAGTGAGCCGCCATGGCCAGCTCCAGCCCGCCTCCAAATGCGGTGCCGTGAATGGCTGCAACGAGTGGTTTGCGGCAATCCTCCATCTTCAAGAGCAGTTGAACAAGTTCCGAACCGCGCCGCTCCCCGGCAGTGATTTTGCCAAATTCCTTAATGTCTGCTCCCGCGACAAAAGTTTTGCCAGCTCCGATCAGCACCGCGGTCTTCACTTGATTGTCAGCGGCGATGCTCTCGATTGCATCAGCAATTCCTTTGGGCACGCCTAGGCTCAGGGCGTTGACCGGCGGATTATTGATGGTGATCACGGCAACTTCGCCGTCTTTGCTGATTTGAACGAGGTTGTTGGTCACCATCATTCCCCCGATGGTTCACGAAAACGCGAAACGTGCTGCTCATGCACTCAAGTCTCCAACCGACGCCGAGTCGATTGTCAGTCGCGCGAGCCGCTCGCGATGAAAGGTTGCATCGCCGAAGGCGATCTCCGAAGCTTTGGCGCGGCGATAATAAAGGTGCAAATCGTTCTCCCAGGTGAAACCCATTCCGCCGTGAATCTGGATTCCCCGGTTCCCCACCGTGCGGCCGGCATCGCTCGCGTAGATTTTTGCGATGGACACGGCCACGGATGCGTCGGGCACATTCTCCTCGAGAGCCCACGCTGCGTAATAGGCTGCGGACCGTGAACTCTCCGTTTCGAGGTACATATCCGCACATTGATGCTGCACGGCCTGGAACGAGCCAATCGTCTTGCCGAACTGCTTGCGGGTTTTGGCGTATTCGACCGTCATGTCCAAGGTCCGTTGCATTCCGCCGACCATCTCCGCAACCAGTGCGGTAGTCGCGATGTCAATTGCGGTTTTCGATCCAGCCAAATCGCCAAGTTTTTCTGCAGAAGCGTTATCGAACTGAACCGCGTAGAGCTTGCGTGTCAGATCCATACTGAACATTGGCGAAATCGTGACGCCGGGGGATTTCTTGTCCACCAGAAACACGCCGTTACGTGCCAACACCAGAATCCAATCGGCGACCGCCGCATCGGGGACAAACAGTTTTTCGCCACTCAACGTTCTGTTGGCGGCTGCCATCTGGATCTGTTCCAGATCCCAGCTTGCAGCCGCTTCGAGAATCGCCACTGTCGAGCGCGCTTCACCGCGGCAAATCGGCGCAAGGTATTTCTTCTTTTGCTCTGTGGTGGCGACGGCATCAATCACCGACCCGCTCAGCACAACGGTCGAAAAGAAGGGTCCAGGTAAAAGAGCGCGCCCGGCTTCCTCCATTAGGAGAATCAACTCCACCTTGCCGAGGCCCACGCCGCTGTGCTCTTCCGGAAAGATGATTCCCGTGTAGCCTTGAGCGGTCAATTTTCGCCACAGCGAGTCGTCGTACGCGCAATCGGTAGCCATCAGACGCCGCACTTCGCTCATCGGGCATTCGCCGGCAAAGAAGCTGCGTGCGCTGTCCCTCAAAATTTCCTGGCTTTCGTTCAAACCAAATTGCATCGGCTACCTCCCTAGTAGCTTCTCGGCAGGCCGAGCACGAAATGGCCGATGATGTTGCGCTGAACTTCCGATGTACCCGCTTCGATGGTGTTTCCGCGCGTACGCAGGTAGCCATAGGACCACACGCCTTTGTCGACCGCGTGTGAATCCGCTGCGAGTAACTGGCCATACGGGCCCAGAATCTCCTGCGCAAGTTGCTGCACGCGCTGGTTCAATTCGCTCCAGAAGATCTTCTGAACGGAGCCCTCCGGACCCGGCACACCGGTCGCCGTGATGCGGCTGAAAGCACGAAGTTGATTCAGGCGCATGATCTCGATCTCCGCGAAGCACTGGGCAAGTTTCTGGCGGATCAGCGGGTCCTCCGCCGCAGTCCGGCCGTTGCGCGGGACCGTGCGCGCAAGTTGGATCAGCCGGCCGATGCTGCGTTTGAAAATGAGGTGCAAACGTGCGCCATACGATCCGCGCTCGTACATGAGCGTGCTCACGGCCACGTTCCAGCCGTCGTTCACTTTGCCGAGCACATTTTCTCCCGGAACACGAACGTCGCGGAAAAACAGCTCGTTGAACTCGCTTTCGCCGGTTATCTGGCGCAAAGGACGCACCTCAACGCCCGGCGACTTCATATCGACGAGAAGAACAGTGAGTCCCTTGTGTTTTGGCGCCTTCGGATCGGTGCGAACGACCAGTTCACACCAATCGCCCACCCATCCGTAACTGGTCCACACTTTCTGCCCGTTGACGATATAGTGCCCGCCCTCCAGGCGTGCCTCAGTCTGCAACGAGGCGAGGTCAGAACCCGCATTGGGTTCGGAAAAGCCCTGGCACCAAATCTCGTCGGCACTCAGAATCTTGGGAATAAACCGCTTTTTCTGGGCGTCCGTGCCGTAAGCGATGATTGTCGGCCCAATCAATCCGAGGCCCAAGGCGTTAGCCATAGGGGGTGCTTCGACCCGCGCCATCTCTTCCCAGAAAATCGCTTGCTGCATCAAGGTGGCGCTGCGGCCGCCGTATTCTTTCGGCCAGGAAACGGCTGCCCAGCCTCCTTCATGGAGCGTGCGCTGCCATATTCTGAGATACGCGAAGGATTCCTCCAGCGACTTTTCGCGCCAACTGCTCCAATCCTTGGGAAGGTTGACGGCCAGCCACGAGCGGAATTCTTCGCGGAAGGCCACTTCCTCGCGGGTGAGATTCAGATCCATTCCTTTGTTTTGCTCCTTCGTGATGCAAGAGCGCGGATCATTTGTTTTGCGCCACGCGCGTCGCGTCGCCTTGCCAGTATTTATTTCGCAAATCTCTCTTCCGCACTTTTCCCGTGCCGGTCCT
>DATFQU010000312.1:0-3754 GCA_035264005.1 Candidatus Acidiferrales bacterium | reverse complement strand
GAATCACGCGTGAGCCCGCGATAGAAGCGCGCGGCGTAGTTGAACAGAAAATCCTGTAAGTCGGTGAGCAGTTCGACGCCAGTGTAGCCTCCGCCGACCACAGCAATCGTAAGCAGCCGACGGCGCTCCGCAACGTCGGTGACGTGATCCGCATGCTCGCACAAGTCGAGAATGTGCTCGCGCAAAATCATCGAGTCTTCGAGAGTTTTGAAGTCGAACGTGTGTTCGCGCGCTCCCGGAGTGTTGAAGTAATTCGTGCGGCTCCCGAGTGCAATCACCAGCAAATCGTATTCAATCGGCCCATCCGCGGTTTCTACGCGCCGGTTTCGCACATCAATCGAGCGGATGATGCTGCGCAGAAAACGGAAACGACGGCGACCGCGAACGTCGCGAATCGCCTGAGCAATGTGGCGCGGATCAATTTGGCTGGAAGCAATCTGCGGAAGGAGCGGAGTGAAGAGCACGAAATTCTGGTCGCTGATCAGCAGAATTTCGTGTATCGGCGAATCGCGGAACAGACGCTCCAGTTCGACCACCACCTGCATTCCGGCGAACCCCGAACCGAGCACAACCACGCGCTTCATCGCCCTTCAATTATCGCACGGGAATGTAGTTGAAAGTTGATAGTCGAGAGCTGAAAGTCGAAAGGAAACGACGCGAGCGATTATCCGCTATCAGCCTAATCGCAGTACTACAATGAATGCAATGACACGCCGACTAACTGTGCCGCGACTCATCCTGTTGGGAGGCCTGTCCTTTTGGGGGCCGGAGCTCCTGATTTATGGATGGACCCGGCACGAAACGAACTGGACAGTGATTACCTTTCTGCTGCCGAGCACACTTCTTGCTGCGTATTTCCTAATTCGATTTTTTCGAGGTGCATGCCAAGAATGCCCGTCCGCTGCAATTTATATGACAGCCGGTGTGTGGCTCTTTGGGTCGACCGCGATGCTTATTGGCACGACGTTCCTGGGGGCTGGTCTTTATAGCGGAGCAGAGAACCTCCTAGTGGTGCTGATGGGGCTATTTCCGCCTTACACATGCATCATGGCCACGTATGACGGAAGTCTTTTCGCGCTCCTGCTCACACTGTTGTTCCTCTATGCCATCCTGTTTTTGAACAAAAGAGTTGGATCATTCCTCCCTGGTGGAAAATATCCGGTCGCTACGTAGATAGATCCGGCCCGTCAAGCCCGGCTTGTTGAAGTTTTGCTGGCCCGCCAGACCAGCCAAGCCACGACGGCGCACATGCCAATCCATCCCAGCGCGCGAACGACAGCCGCGATTTGCGTGTCGTGTTTCAGCAGGCCCATGCTCGCGAACAAATAATTCCAATCGTGAATGATGTAATCGCTGTCTCCGACGGTGACCAGCGGAAGCGCCTGCGCGCGCGCGTCGGCCATGTAAGTCGCGATGGGCAGAAATTGCTCGAAGAAGAAAAACGCCCAGAAGGCTGTGCCCGTCACGTGCCGCTGAAAAGCGAAATAAACGGCAAGCGCAAACGGCACGAAAAGCTGCATGAACGTTCCGCCTGCAATGTAAATCCATTGGTTGCCGAAAAAGCGGAATAGAAGATGGCCGCCCTCGTGAATTGGCACGAAGACGACGTCGATCATCAGCATCGGCCCTTGGTGGCGATACGCCTGGTACAAAAATAGCAAATAAAAAATCAACCAGACCGCAAGCGCCCAGCGCGCGACGGGCTTCCAATCCTCTTCGAGCGGATCGAGAAACGGAAACCGCTCCGTGAGTGTGTCGGGCAGGTTCATAAAAGTGGCGTGTATTTATCTTCGCGGGAATTGCAGCGCAGGCCAAGCCGAGTTTCACTTTTGCGCTGAGAATGACAACACAGGACTGTCGATGCGGCTAGGGATTGTAGACGCCGGAGATCCACGGCATCAGCACGCCGTCCTGCACACGCACGATGACGCGGTCGCCGACGTGAAAATGCTCGAAATCCTGCCGCGTGACGGCTAGGCGTTCCACTGCGTGCCCGTCGCGCCACGATTTCACAATCAACTGGTGCATCGGCAGCAGTCCCGGCACGGCCAGACGGCTGACGACCGACGATTCAATATCACGCGGCGGCGAACGGTCGAGCGAGCCGTTCACGAAAAGAAACGTAGCAAGCAGCCAGGGAATCGGCACCAAGCCGTAAAAAATCCGCTTCAGCAGCTCGACTTCCTGCCCCCGAATCGAACGTCGTTCCGCCCACATGGCCAGAGCAATCGTGGCGAAAAAAATCACGCCGAGGAAAATGAGCATGCCATCCAGCTCCAGCGGTGGATAAAGAAAGCACGGAACAAAAAAAGCTACAGCCCCCAGCAGAAAAATTCCCAGACGATTCACCAGATTGCGGCGCATGGCGCGGCTGGCTTCCAAAGCGCCCATTCCGCAGTTTTCGCAAATGGCCGATGTGCGTTCGGCCCCACAATTCGGACAGAGTGTCACTGGTGAGAGAGCTTCCAGATGAGGTGGGTCAAATTCATTTTGGTTTCCTGCGTGACATCGGTGAACTCTACGACCATGCCTTTGCCAGCGTCCACGCGGCGCACTATACATTCTACACGGACGGGTTCTGGAAGCATGAGCCGCGCGGAAAATTGCGCGCGCACCCACAGCGGTTCGTGCGTCTCGAGGTACATGCCCGAGGCGCTGATGTCGCGCAGCGTCGCTTCCAGCGCCACTTGTCCCCAGGTGATTTTGACGGTGGCCTTGCAGGGATAGCGTTTGTGTCTGCGGCGTTCGGCTCCGCTCACTCAATGCACCATTTTGCGAACAATTAGGGGAATCCCCGTTCCGCACACGATGCTAGAAAGGCATGAGGTACGTGTCAATGGTTATAACGGAGTGATGGCCAAGACCGAACATCCCGCGGCGCTATTTTGTCGTGACCTCGCGCACCGAAGACGGTTGCTGGTCAAGACATGCCATATTTTCGTCGCGTCCATTCGCCACCAGTTCGCAATCGATTTCCTGCGCGCTGCGGACCGCGTCTGCACGGGTCCGTCCGGAAGCTTCCGCGCAGTGCGTTCGTCCGCGAAAGTCCATGCAAGCTTCGACGCGAAACACGTTCTGATGAAATGACGAGTAAACGAGCAGAACCACAAAGATCGCGCCAACGATGACGATGTACCACTTCATGTTGATGCGGCGCGCGCCGGAGCTAGGAGCCATGAGCGACCGAAGCAGAGATGGACTTGCGCGCCAATTCCGCGGCGGCACGTGCCGGAGAAACGTGCAACGCCTCAACGCGCGCCTTGGGTGCAACGCGGAACAGTTCTGACGAAAGCACCGACTCGAGCTGCGATGCTTCGGAAAAAACTCCGCCCGATGTCGCGATTAAGAACGACTTCTGTTCCAACCCAAGCACGTGAATCACGCTCGCCGCCAGCGCCGCCAGCGACTTGCCCGCTGACGCGAGAATTTCCTGAGAGACAACATCTCCCGCAACAGCCGCAGCCGTCACGAGCGGAAAAATCGGCGGAAACACATTGTCGGGACGTTTCGCTATCCGGCCGCGAACCACTTCCCAATCGTGCGTCTCCTGCGCCATCAGAATTTTTTCGCCGAGCAGCGTCGCGGGCCCAACGCCGTCGCGAGCCGCCATCGCCGCCTTCACTGCGCGCCGGCCAATGTCATACGCGCTGCCATCGTCGCCAATCCAAGGTCCCCAGCCGCCCGCGCGCGCCACTTTCCCTTCCGAGTTGCGCCCTCCCACCGCCGAACCCGTCCCGGCAATAATCACGACCGC
>DATFQU010000311.1:0-16788 GCA_035264005.1 Candidatus Acidiferrales bacterium | reverse complement strand
CGGTGATTCCTTCCGCCCCGCCTTTTTTAGGCTTTGGGGCAAAAAAAAACGCCCTAGGCAGTTTGCCGATAGTCGGAGTCCGCCCGGACGATTAGCGAATGCTTTGTATGTCGATTGAACGGATGCCGTCCGCGGAATGCGGGGCACAAGGCCCGATCGTCGCGGCTTTAGGCCGCAAAGAATATTGGAGCATATAGTAACGAGAATGTCAACAACAAACTGACGATTGCGTCAGCGGTGTCGTCGGCGCTTGCCGCTAACGAGTTCGCAGTCGACGCCAAGCCCTTCCGTGTAACGGAGTTGTTCGATGTTTTCCAGAACTGCGCTCGCGTCTTTCTTGAGTTTCTCGATGTGGCGTGAGAGGGCGCTGTTGTGCCACTCTTGATCTGCGATTCTGCGGCCTCGATCTGCCCAAGATAGCAGATTTTCTTCTTCCAGAGCTTTGCCTACGGTAAAGCCGTTCACAAGTAACATACATGGGCCGCCTGTTTGGGGCACGCGCCGAACGTACAAATCTGTCTTGCTCAATGCAGACTCAACGTAATTGATCGCGAACAGAAGGGGGTTACTCCACTGCGGCATTGTATTCTCTTGTGCAAAACCAACTATTGGTAGACCGCCTGCACCAATGTGATCGGCGCATCTCATGGCAAACTGAAGGACCTGCCCCGTGACGTGTCGGACGGTATCGAGAAAATCCTCGAACTGCATCAAATCGTTACGGAAGTGATCTCGTTTTGTATGATCGAATAGAAACTTGGAAATCGTGCCGTTCAACCTGTCATCGAAGATGGGCGCATCGAAAACAGGCGTTCTTACGCCAACGTCAAGGCGAGATCCAGCAAAGGGATCGCGGATCATATGTTCGATGTAAGGACCCGCATTTGCAGTGCCGCCAAAGAAAGTAAGAAGAGCCCTAGTATTGCCTGCATATGCGCGGAAAACCACCGTCTCGATCCATGACACTATCGGCTCGATGACTTCGGCCTTTATTTTGTCCAAGTGACGCGACTCGCGATCCCGCAGGCTCGCCTCGCGAGCTTCCCTCAAACTTTTCCATGTGAGGACTAGGTAAAAGATATTGACCAGGACTAAGACGACTGTGGCAACAGCCATTACAATGGTCGCAACCGTCATGCGGGTAGTTGCTGGGTCGGACGGTATGTTGGTCAGCATTCTTTAAGTATTGTATATGGTAACGGTTTTTCAATTTTGGTGACATTAACAAGACGGCGCGTTACGGGCCGACGCAGTGGTGTGTCACGCCTTGGAGAGTCGCGTGGGCGCAGGCAGCGCCCTACGAAGCCAACAGCAGATTCCTCACACCGTTCGCAAACGACGCGAACGGGTTCGGAATGACAGCGTAAGACAAAACGCACAGGCTGAAGCCTGTGCCACGCGAGCGGCTAGTCGTAGTATTCGGTGCCGAGATGGGTGATGAGCTGCTCGCCCATCATCCAGCGCAGAGTGTTTTTGAGTTTCATCGACTGGATGAAGAGGTCGTGCTCGGGATACAGCTCCGGCGCGCACATGGGCGATTTGAAATAGAAGCTGAGCCACTCCTGAATGCCGTGCATTCCGGCGCGCTTGGCCAAGTCGAGGAAGAGGACGAGGTCAAGCACGATGGGCGCGGCGAGGATGGAGTCGCGGCACAGAAAATCCACTTTGATCTGCATGGGATAGCCGAGCCAGCCGAAAATGTCGATGTTGTCCCACCCTTCTTTGTTGTCGCCGCGCGGCGGGTAATAGTTGATGCGGACTTTGTGGTAGAAGTCGCCGTAGAGTTCAGGATAGAGCTTGGGCTGCAAAATATATTCGAGGGCGCCGAGTTTGGATTCTTCTTTGGTTTTGAAAGAGCCGGGGTCATCGAGGACTTCGCCGTCGCGATTGCCGAGAATGTTGGTGGAGAACCAGCCGTGGAGGCCGAGCATGCGGGCTTTGAATCCCGGCGAAAGAATGGTTTTCATTAACGTTTGGCCGGTCTTGAAATCTTTGCCGCAGACGGGAACGCCTTTGTCGTGCGCGAGCTGGACGAGCGCAGGAAGTTCGGCGGTGAGGTTGGGCGCGCCGTTGGCGAAGGGTACGCCTTCCTGAATCGCGGCGTACGCGTAGAGCATGGAAGGCGCGATGGCTTCGTGATTTTCCTTCATGGCGCGCTCGAAAGAGGCGAGCGTGTCGTGGATTTTTTCAGGCTTGAGAAAAATTTCAGTGGAGGCGCACCATACCATCACGGTGCGGTCGACTTTGGCGGATTTTTTAAAGTTGCGAATGTCTTCACGAAGCTGTTCAGCGAGATCGAATTTATTTTGTGCGCGCTTGACGTGTTCGCCGTGGAGATTTTTAACGTACGATTGATCGAACGCGGCTTTCATCGGCTTGATTTTGCTGAGGAATGGCTGGACTTTGCCGAGATGATTTGAGTCGAGGACGCCGGCTTTCGCGGCGGCTTCGTGGGCTGTGTCAGGGAATAAATCCCAGCCGCCGAAAACGAGATCGTTGAGGCTGGCGAGAGGAACGAAGTCCTGAATTTTCGGCGCGCGGCCTTCGGTGCGCTTGCCGAGACGGATGGTTCCCATCTGCGTGAGCGAGCCGACAGGGAGGGCGTCGCCGTTGCGAACCAGTTCGACGCCGGCCATAAAAGTGGTGCTGACCGCGCCGATGCCGGGCGTGAGTACGCCGAGCTTGCCTTTGGGCTGCGCGATCTTTCCGGGTTTCTGCATTCAAATCTCCTCAGTAGAATGAAATTCAGGCGCGAGAGCCGCACGAAAAGAAAAAGCGCCTGTCAGGAAAACAAACATGATGCGCGAAGCGGAATGGATTTGCAATTCGTTTCCGCAAAAATGCGTAGAAGAGCTTCGCGGCGAAATATCAGTGAGAAAGCTGAGCGCGAGTGAGTGGCGCGCCGCAGATGCGTTACTCGGTGAGTTCTCAGTGGGGTTTTTGGATTCGCGGGGCGTGATGGTCTTGGCCGCCCTGGTGGAGGATCATTTCGGTCGCGCGTCCCGTGCTGTCGGTGACGAAAGTGATTTGTATGTCGATGTCCGTAGCAAAGAATTGGTGATCGCTCTCGGGGAAAACTTCAACTGGAGTTTGTCCGGTAGGGTGCGCGAAAAAATGGCCTCCGTTCCGCGTGAAAGTTAGAACGAAGCCGGGCGTGAGCTGGTAATCGCCGACGTAGGTATCGAAAATTGTCGGATCGATTTTTGCGAGAGTGCGGTGCGCGGGCTGAAAGTCGGGCCAATTGTATTCGCGAGCAATTGTGCGAATGATTTCGGCGGCGAGCTGGCCGCCGTTGTTGCCGTTGGTCATGACGGCGGCGCCGTCGCCGCTGTCGTAAGCGGCGAAATCGCTCATGAAGCCCTCGTTGGCTCCGCCGTGAGTGAAATAAGGATGGTCCTTGCTGCCGCCGATCTCGATGCCAAGTCCCCATTGGCCCATGCCGGGAGTGAGGATTTCGTGTGTGGTTGCTGCTGAGAGGACGTTTGATTTTCCGGTGAGGGCTTGCTGGATGTGCATCGAGAACTGCAGAAGATCGGACGGAGTGGTCCAGAGACCAGCGGCGGACATCTCGGGATAAGTGTGCGGGCCGCCGGGAACGGGTTTACCGTCCCCATCATAAGGCGTGGCGGCTTCGGGGAGACGATTCGGCGGCAGCGGCTGCTGATAGGTGCTGTGAATCATTCCCATCGGGCCGAGGACCATTTGCTGCATCAGTGCGGGAAAGGGTTCGCCGGTTACGTCCTGCAAAAGTTGCTGAGTGATGACGAAGCCGCCGCCGGAGTAACGCCAAATTGTGCCAGGCTCGACGTCGACGCGAATGGGCGGGCTGTTGGCGGGCTTTTCGCCGTTCAAAACTTGCACGAGAGTGGGAACTTGCTCGTTGGTTGCGTAGCCTTCGAAACCGTGGACGGTGACCCCGGCGGTGTGAGTGATGAGTTCGCGGAGAGTGACTTTTCTTTTTGCGGTGAATTGATTATCGGGAACTTTCCAACTCTTGAGGTATTCGTTCACGTCGGTGTCGAGGTTGAGCTTTCCAGATTGCACGAGGCGCATTACGGCGATCGCGGTGACAGGCTTGCTGATGGATGCTGCCTGAAAAAGAGTGGAGGGAGTTACGGGCGCGCCGCCGAGTTTTTTCACGCCGAAGCCGCGAGCCCATTCGATTTTTCCGCCGTGCATGAAGGCGACGCTAACGCCCGGCACGTGCAGCGCGGCCATGCGAGCGGAGAGTGTGGAGGTTTGACTGGAGAGGCTTTGGCCTTCAATGAGGACGGCGGGGATGAGACCTTTCTGGATGTGCTGGATGTGTTGTTCAACAACGGAAGGTTGCGTTGCGGCTTGACCGAACGCGAGACCGACGACGAGCACGCTGATCAATGCGAAGGAAAATAAAGCGGAACGAGAGGAGGACAATTGGCGCTCCTTGAAGTGCGTCACTTAAGCGAGCGCGCAGGAATTTCGATTTTAACGTGCGTGCCCGGCGGATAACGTACACTCACGGCGGGCGATACGCAATGTCCGAGCTCTCGTTTTCTGCGGAAGCGCGAGCGGCGGGGATGATGGCTGCTTCGCGAAATCAGGGACGAAGTGCCTCAGGTCAGTTCGCGCAAGTTCGGCGCGAACGGGACCTGAGCTACAGGCCGAGCCACGCTGCGGCTATTCGGTGCGGAGGGCAGAGATTGGAGAGATGGAGGCGGCGCGAACGGCGGGAATGATGGCCGCGACGAATGAGGACAGTGCGAGAGCGAGGGCGGCGAGAGCGAGAGCAAGCGGGTCCCAGGAAGAGACGCCGTAGAGTTCGGAGGCGATGAGACGGCCCGCCGCAATCGCAAGAGGGATTCCGATCAGGAGGCCGATCAAAACGCGCTGAAATGCGCCACGCAAAATCAGCTGAAGGACGCTGGAGCGATTGGCACCGAGGGCCATGCGAATTCCGATTTCGTTGGTGCGCTGCGCGACCGTGTATGCAGTAACGCCGTAGAGGCCGACGGCGGCGAGGAGCAAGGCGACGATTCCAAAAAGTCCGGCGAGGCTAGCGACGGCGCGTTCCTGATCGAACGAAAGGGCGATTTGCTGATCGAGCGTGCGAATTGAAGTGACGGTGATGTTGGGGTCAATGTCGCCGAGGATGCGAGTGAGAATGGGCTCGAGCGTTCCGGGTGGAGTGTTCGTTTCAAGCAGGATATCGTCGATTAGATGCGAGCGCAGTTCGGTTTTTTCGACGATGGCTTCCTGGTAAGTTACCGACTGAGCCGACGGAACGTAAAACATAGGAAGCGGTGGACGCGTGAATCCCCATCCGGCGAAGTGCGCATCGCCGACGACTCCAATGATGCGGTATGTGCCGGCGTACTTGGGCATGTCCACGCCGAAATGCTGGCCGATGGGATCAACGCCGCGCTTGAAGAAGCGTTTGACGAAGGCCTGGTTGACGAGGGCAACGGGCGTGGTGGTTTCGTTGTCGGCGGCGGTGAAATAACGTCCGCGGATGAGCGGGACGCCGAGGGCCTGGAGATAGTTAGCGCTAACGCGGTCCCAGGAAGATTCGGCTTCGTTGCTCACTCCGGCGGGGGCAACATCGCCTGCGATTTCGGTGGTCTCACCCCAATTGTCGGTGAGGGGATTGTAGAGCGCGAGGCCGAAACTGCGGATGCCGGGGATTTGAGCGATGGTGTCTTCGATGCGGCGATAGAGGGCGTTCAATTGCGGCGTGGTGAGGCTGGTTTCGGGATTATGGAGAGAAACCAGCACGCGGCCTTTAATGGGATAGCCGAAGTTCTGACCTTCGAGATTGCCGAGACTGCGGGCGAGCATTGTGGCTCCGGCGACGAGAGCGACAGAGACGCTGAATTGGAGGATGAGCAGAGCTTTGCGCGTGAAGCTGGTGCGTCCAGCGGTGCTGCGACCTGAACCGCGCAGGGCTTCGGCGGGGTCGGTGCGCGTGGCGAACCAGGCGGGAGCGGCACCGAAAATAATTCCGGTGAGGAGCGCGACGGCAAAGGTGAAGGCGAGAACGAGAAGGGATGGAGCGGCGCTGATGGGCAGAAAGTTGACGCCGTGGAAAGAGAGAGCGAGAAGAAGGCGCGCGGCGGCGATGGCGACGATGAGTCCAGCGATTCCTCCAGCGACGGCGAGGAGAACGCTTTCGGCGAGGGCCTGAGAAACGATTTGGCGGCGCGTGGCGCCCATCGCGAGGCGGACGGCGGTTTGCGGGCGGCGATTGACGGCGCGGGCGAGGAGAAGGTTGGCGACGTTGGCGCAGGCGATGAGCAGGACAAGGCTGCAGACGGCGAGCAGGATTTGCAGGCTGCGGCCGTAGTCTTCTTTCATTGTGGCGACACCGGCGCCAGCGGGAACGACATTGATGAATTGCTTGGGAAGATTGCGGATTACATCTTGCATCCAGTTTGCAGGATAGCCGGCGTCGTGCTGTATCCAGAGGCGGAGCACGCCGGTGAGGTGGGCGGACATTCCGGCTGTGGAAGCGCCGGGACGCAAACGGCCAATCATGCGCAGCCATGCCGACGTGGATTGATGAAGCAGGTTGCTGGCGCCGTCGATCAGAGGCTCCTGGTGAAGGGGGATCCAAATGTCGGGGGGATTTGGACGAAGAGTTTCGCCGAAAAATCCGGGAGGGGCGACGCCGATGATGGTGAAAGAATGGCCTTCGATGTCGAATGCCGAGCCGATGATGGAGGGATCGGAGGCATAGAGCATTTGCCACGTATGGTGGCTGAGCACGGCGACGGGAGCGGAGCCTTCGGTGTCGTCCTGAGAAGTGAGCAGGCGTCCAGCAAAGGAGCGGATGCCAAGGGTGGAAAAGTAGCCGCCGGTGACGTATTCGGCGACAAGGGGGCGCGCGACAGGTTCGGCATTTTCGCGGCGGACGCTCATCCGAGTTGTGCCCGCTTTGAACGCGGCGGTCTCTGCGAATTCGGGCGATTGAGATTGGAGAAGCTGATAGAGCGGGTAGGAATACATGCCCCAGCGGCCTTGCGAGCCGCTTTCGACGCAGCAGTCGTTGCCGTCGCCTACACGATAGAGCGTGGCGGGGTCGGAAACGGGCAGGGAACGGAGCATGACTTCGTGAATCAGAGTGAAAATTGCGGTGGTGCCGCCGATGCCGAGAGCGAGCGTCAGTACGGCGGAGGCGGTGAAGACTGGCGCGAGGCGAAATTGGCGCAGCGCGTAACGAAAATTGAAGAGCAAATTCCGCAAGCGAAAGCCTCCATTCGCGGGGCGGGCGAGTTCGCCGCAGTTCGCGGCACTGGTTTAGACGAACGGACGGGCGTTTGGTGAGGAGGTTGTGACTGAAAGGTTCTGGCGGGGAGGTTTTTGAAAGCGGAGGCAGATGGTGCGCCCGGCGGATAACGTACACTCACGCCGGGCGATACGCAATGTTGATGCGGGCGATGCTGTGGAAGTCGCTCGCGAGCTCAGGGGTTAATTTTGACGCGCTCAAACTCATCGTAAGGCGACATGTCGGTAAGGATGATCTTGTCGCCTGGCTCGAGGCCGTTGAGGATCTGGATCTCGCTGACGCTGGCGCGGCCAAATTGGACATTGACGCGCTGTGCTTCTTTGCCATCGTCGATAATTTTGTACAAGATGCCTGCTTGATTTGCCCGGCCCTTCACAGGACGGCCGACGTAAATCACGCCTTCGAGCTTGGCCACCTGAACGGTCCCTTCGACCGTGGCCTGCGGACCCAAGTCGCTCGGCGGCGGCGAGTCCAATGCAATGATCACGCTGCGCGTTCCGGTGACCACTTGCGAGCTGATGTTGGCGACGTGGCCTTTCAAGATTTCCTTGTGAGTGTCCACTTCCGCGGGTTGTCCTGCGCGAATATCCACCGCTTGCGTCTCACCCACTTCTATTTTCGCGATTGGCTGGCCGTTCAATAACGCCATCGTTCCGAGGCCGCGCACGTTGATCATCATGTCGCCTTTCTTCACGGTGTCGGGCCAGATCTTCTTTTCGGAGATGACAGGTTGAGTGGCGGGAATGGATTGTTGCGGCGTTGCGTTTTGCGGAAAGATTGAGTGAAGGGCGCGCGGCAGCCTTGAGCGGGAAAACGGTAACGGTGCGGCCTTCAGCGGAAAAACGGAAACGGCGAAAACGGCGGCCAGCGCGAGAGTGCAGACGATGGCCGACAGAGAAACGAGCAATCTTGTGCGAGACATACGAACCTCCTTTACCATGAGCGCGACGCGCTCGCCGAATTGGCGTTCGACGAGAAACGGAGGCGCGGGAATGGCCGCGATGCGGCTGCGGCTCGGGGTGAATTCGAGCAAAGCTTCCAAATATGTTTTGCGGGCCTGAGTGAGCCGGACGACTTCGAGATCGACGAGCTGTTCGCGCGCGAGGCGGACGCGAGAAATGAGCCAGAGCACGGCGGGATGAAACCAGAAAGCGACGCGAAGAATTTCTTCGGCGAGATGGTGAACCCAATCGTTGCGGCGGACGTGAAGAAGTTCGTGGCAGGCGATGGCGGATTGGAATTGCGGCGGTAGCTGCGGGAAACGTTCGGGGAGGAGAATGACGGGAGCGGTGAAGCCGAAGGTGACGGGCGAATCGACCTCGGCGGAAAGGCGGAACTCGGCGCGAGCGCTGACGAGGCTGCGCATTTGGTCGAGGACGGGCAGAGATTCGTTCTCGATTGGAAACGGGGCAGAGGTGCGGCGAAGCTGGCGGAGTTTCAGGAGGCCGAAGGAGAAAATTGCGAGGCGCGCGACGATTCCGAAAAGAATTATGGCGGCGAGAATTTCAGCGATGAGGAGAAGATCGGGGAAATGCCAGTGCGATGCTGCGTGCGCCGCGACGGGAATCGCGGGGAAAAAAGAAACGCCCGAATCGGGCGAAGCCAAGAGGCGAACGTAAACGTGATGCCACGGCTGAAGTACCGGGAGCAGAAGACAGATGAAAATGAGCGCGCGCCAGTGAGCGAGAAGGATCCGAGGCTGGCGGAGGCGAAGAAGTTGAACGAGAAGAGCGGCGGCGAGGACGAGCACGGCGACTTGGGCCCACCAGAATGTGAGATTCGAAAACCATAGGGGCACGTTCATGGGAGGCTCCGGATTGATTCGATTGCGGCGGCGGCGTTCACTTTGACTCCTCGATCATGCGGCGGATTTTCTGCAGGTCGCGTTCGCGGATGTGGCGCGTTTTGACGAGATGAACGAGGAGCGGCTCGGCGGAGCCGTTGAAAACGCGATCCATGAATTCGCGGATCATCTTGCCGATGACCAAATCTTTGCGATGCGCGGGGCGATAGACGAAGGCGCGATCCTGGCGGCGCTTTTTCAAGTAGCCCTTGGATTCGAGGATTTTCATCATGGTCATAACGGTGGTGTAGGCGATTTTGCGGCGTTCGAGGAGAGCCTCGTAGACGTCGCGGACGGTGGCGGAATCGCGCTGCCAGACGAGCTTCATAATTTCCAGTTCCTGCGGGGTCAGCGTCGCGTGTTTCGGTCTCATAGTATCAAGCATATAGTACTAACGAATTCGTATGTCAAGGGCAATCTTTATGTGATACAAAGTAGACGGCGCGACGCAAAGGGAGTAAAAGCGGAGGAGCGGGGAATTGATGTGCTGGTTGCCTGTGCAGGTGAGGTGAAGCCATGACGCTACAGGATTTCAAGTTTGCATTCCGGACGCTGCGGAAGAGCCCGATTTTCACGCTGACGGCGGTGATTACGATTGCGCTGGGCGTGGGCGCAAGCACGGCGATTTTCAGCGTGACGAATTCGGTGCTGATGAAGCCGCTGCCGTACAAGAACGCGAGCCAACTGATCGTGGCGTGCAGCGACATGACGGTGCGGCACGTGCGAGATTTCCCGTTTTCCAATGAGGAGTACATCGACCTGCGGGATGCGACGAAGAACGTGTTCGCGGATATGGGAGGCGTGTTCACGTTCAAATTTGTTTTGCCGCTGGACGATGGGACGCCAGAACAAGCGCGCGTGGCGGTGGTGACGACGAATTTTTTCGACTTGATGGGCGCGAAGATTCTGTACGGACGCGATTTTTCGAGTCAGGACGGACTGCCGCAGCCTCCGCCGCCGGCTCCGGGAGCGGCGCAAGCGGGAACGCCAGCACCGCCGCGACTTCCGACGTTTGCGATTCTCAGCTACAACTATTTTGAAAGGCGATATGGCGGGAACCCTGCTGTGATCGGGAAGAGCATTCACACGCAGGGCAACCTTACTCCGGTGATCGTGGGAGTGCTGGCGCCGGGGTTCAAGTTGTATTTTCCGGCAGAGGCGCAGACGGAAGCGGATCCGGAAGTGTGGGTCGCGAATCGGCTGAGCTATGACGTCAAGAATCGAAATGCAGTGTCGATTCGTGCGATTGCGAGGCTGAAAGATGGCGTGTCGCTGGCGGCGGCACAGGCGGCCGCGGACAACGTAGCGACGCAGGCGCGGAAGGATTATCTGATCGACCGGACGGCGGGGTACGCGATACGGCTGGAGCCGATGCGGAAACATCTGGTATCTGAAGTGCAGCCGACGATTCTAGCGCTGATGGGCGCGGTGATTTTTCTGCTCCTGATTGCGTGCGCGAATGTGGCGAATTTGCTGCTGGTGCGGGCGTCATTGCGCGAGCGCGAGCTGGCGGTGCGTTCGGCGATGGGCGCGACGCGGTGGCATCTAGTGAGGCAGATGCTGACGGAGTCTATTGTGCTGGCGGCGCTGGGTGCGGCGGGAGGTTTGGCGCTGGCGTGGGCGGGAATTCGCGAGTTGCTGGCAGTGGCTCCGGCGAATTTGCCGCGCATGGAGACGATTCAGATCGACGGGCCGGTGCTGGTGTTCACGGCGATTGCGGCGCTTGTGGCGGCGGCAATTTTTGGATTGGTGTCGGCGTGGCGAGCGTCGCGGCCGAACGTTTCCATAGTGCTGGGAGGAAGCAGCAGAAACGAAGGGCTGACCAGTGGAGGATTATTGCGGAAGCTGGTGGTGGTGATTGAAGTGGCGCTGTGCTTTGTGCTGCTGGTGGGATCGGGATTGATGTTCCGAAGTTTTCGTGATTTGGAGCACGTCAATCCGGGATTTGAAGCGCAAGGGCTGCTGACTTTTCAAGTTCTGGGAAGGCTTGGCGGACAAACGTCGGCGTCGCGTGCTGCTGCGGTGAGGGAAATTCAGCAGCGGCTGCAAGCGATACCGGGAATACAAAGCGTGACGGGGTCGGACATTTTTCCGCTGGCCGGAGGTTTTTCTCCGATCCGGTGGGGAACGATGGATGCGGGACAGGATGCGAGCAAGTTTCAGGCAACGAATCCGGAATTTGTGTTGCCGGGATATTTCGAGACGTTACATATTCCCCTGATTGCGGGACGCACGTTTACGGATGACGACAACACGCCGCTTCCGGATGATGCGTTTCAGAAAAACGATTTCAGTAAGGTTGGGCACAAGGTGGTGGTGATTGATGAGGATTTGGCGAAGAAGGCGTTTCCGAGCGGCTCGGCAGTAGGGAAGCAGATTTTGATCCGCATACGGACGTCGGAGGCGGAGCCGGTTGAGGTGATTGGAGTGGTGGCGCACACGCGGGACGAGTCGCTGAGTGTTCCGGGGCGGGAGGAGACGTACTTTTCGGATGGATTTTTGGGGTCGGGAAATATGCAGCAATGGACAATTCGAACGAGCGGGAATCCAGCGAGCTATGGGAATGAAATTCGCGCGACGATCAAACAGTTGAATTCGAGTTTGCTGGTGACGCAGATGCAGACGGCGAATGAATTGGTGGGGAAAGCGGAGGCAGGGACGATATTTTCGTTGCTACTGATTGGCGTGTTCGCGGCGATGGCAGTGATATTGGCGGGCGTGGGGCTTTACGGCGTGCTGTCGACGGTGGTGCGTCAGCGCACGGCAGAGATTGGCGTGCGGATGGCACTGGGTGCGCAGCCAGCGAGGATTTTCAAGCTGATTGTGGGGCAAGGGTTGCGGCTGACGGCGGTGGGGATTGCGGCGGGTCTGATTGCGGCGTTCGCGCTGACGCGGCTGATGGCGACTATGCTGGTGGGCGTGAAGGCGACGGATCCGGTGACGTTCATTGCGATGGTGATTTTATTTTTCGTGATTGCGGCGGTGGCGACGTGGCTGCCGGCGTGGAGAGCCGCGAGCGTGGATCCGAACGAGGCGCTGAGACAGCAGTGATCAGTGACGAGTGGTCAGTGGTCAGCAAGCGACGGCAAGTTGCGGACGTCCTCCGAAGGAAGAGGGTTCGACCAATAATCCTGCTTCGGAGCGAATGCTAAAAACGTTTGTTCCTCCACACTTTTTTCATCTGCACGCCGCGTGGCCCGTGTGCCTGCCCCATGAACGACGAAGAAGAGCAAATTCTGCAGAAGAGCATCAGTACTTCCAGGACGATTGAGCGCGATGTTTATCCAAACTTCTTAGAATGTTCAGCTGAAATATTTTCTGTGCGAAGGCGAAGATTGAGAAATGGGCCCGCCGGTTCATATTCATATTCTTTTCATCTTTGCGTCACCTTCTGCTAACAGCGGGGAACTACTACCGCGTGTAGTGAGTTGAGTGCTGCTTTGGCTCTGTCGATTTCTGCTGCATGAAAAGGAGAATGGGATGAGTAAGAGCGTGAGGATTGGTGTGTTCGCAGCGGCGCTTCTAATGCTGGCGATACCGGCGCAGCGGTTGTTGGCTGGCCCCGGGCAAACAGCCAACATTCAGCATGTGCTACTAATCAGTATTGACGGGATGCATTCGATCGATTTCATCAATTGCGTAAAGGGAATAGCCGGAGTGAATGGAGGATCGCCTTATTGTCCGAATCTTGCGAAACTCAAGCAGACGGGCGTCAATTATACGGATGCGACGACTTCGAAGCCGTCGGATTCATTCCCCGGACTCATGGCGATTGTGACGGGCGGATCTGCGCGAAGCGTGGGCGCGTTTTACGATGTTGCGTATGACCGCTCGCTGCAACCGCCGATCATTATGACTGGAAACGGCGTGGCGCAGGGAAGCTGCACCGCAGGGCAGGCACCGACGGGCACGACGACGGAATTCGATGAGGGAATTGACCTGGACAAGACGAAACTGAACGGGGGCGCACCGGCAGGGACGGATGGCGGAGTGCTTTCCATTGATCCGAGAAAGCTCGAGCGCGATCCCGCACAAGGATGCGAGCAGGTTTATCCATGGAATTTTGTGCGAACGAACACGATTTTTGGGGTGATTCATCAGGCGGGCGGATACACGGCATGGTCTGACAAGCATCCGTCGTATTCGTCGGTGAACGGGCCTGGGCTCGGCGACAATGTCGACGATTATTATTCACCGGAAATCAACTCGATTCCGGTGGCCCTGCCTGGCGTGATGGCAGGAAGTCAGAGTTGTGATCCGCTGCCGGATCAGAGCGCGGTTGCCGCTTCGAATGCGTGGACGGACAGCTTCGCGAATATTCGCTGCTACGACCAACTAAAGGTCAACGCGGTGCTGAACGAGATCAACGGCAAGACGCATAACGGGCAGAACTCAGCTCCCGTGCCGGTGATCCTTGGGATGAATTTCCAAGTAGTGAGCGTTGGAGAAAAGCTGATTGAAAAGCAACTGAGCCTGAAGGGTGGTTACGTGGATTCGATTGGGACGCCGACGGAGTCACTGCTCGAGCAAATCGAGTTCGCCGATGCCTCGATTGGGAAAATGGTGGCGGAGCTGAAGGCTAACGGCCTTTACTCGACGACGCTGATCGTGATCACGGCGAAGCACGGGCAGAGCCCGGTGGATTCTTCGCGTTACACGGGCATAACCTCGACGGGTCTGATTACGACGTCCCCGGCGACGATTCTGGCGGAGGCAGGGTGCATACCGTTCTCGGAGTCGCCGCTGAATCCGAACGGAATTGGGCCGACGGAAGACGACGTGTCTCAAATCTGGCTGAACCACCACTGCACAACAGCACAGGCGGTAGCGATTCTCGAGAAGAAGTCGCCAGCGACGAACAATATCGCGGGCATCGGGGAGATCTTCTCGGGACCGGGGATCGCGCAACTTTTCAACGCTCCGGGGCTGCCGCCGACTGGCGATCCGCGGACGCCGGATATTCTGGTTACGCCGAATATTGGCGTGACTTACTCCGGCAGCAGCAAGAAGCTGGCTGAGCATGGCGGCTTCGCGCACGACGACACGAACGTGATCATGTTGCTGGAGAATCCTTCGTTCAGGGCAGTAACGATCACGAGCCCGGTGGAAACGATGCAAGTTGCTCCGACGATCCTGAAAGCATTGGGGCTTAGTGCAAACGCCTTGCAGTCAGTGCAGCAAGAAGGCACGCAAGTGCTTGACGGCGTGTTCTAGAGCTGCAGGACAAGCACAGGAGTTGAGTAACGGAGAGCGCGGCGGAGACGCCGCGCTTTTCCTTTCTAGGCTATTGACGGCAAGAACTGGGACACGTGCCCAAGGAATCGATCCCTTAGAATCCGGTTAGCTTAAAGAAGAATGCGAAGTAAACGAACACAGAGCACAAGAGAAGATTTAGGAGCCAGGCAATCCAGAAAAATAACACCGATACGCCTTTTCGGTATAGCAGGGCTAAAGATGAGAGAAATGCCGTAATCACCAAGGCCAGGAATACGATGTCGAAATTGCTGAAATGGTAGGACGGATTCGCGGTCAACGCTGACAACAAAAGGCCCAGTAGAATTGCAGGGGAAGCCAAGACGAGCCAACTTCCGAGACGGTAGATTCGCGTTAACCGCAGGACTAGGGTGGAGACTTGCAGTATTGCGAGGATTACCGCCCATACGTGCAGTAAAGTTTCGTCCATTTTGGGGTGATGGTAGCAAAAACAAGAGGGCTTTCAAGGCGTCTTCGGTAAGCGGCTGCGACAGCGCAAGGGATTGCACGTCGGCACGCACGTTTGTTGTGTTTCGTCCTAGTACGAAATGGGCTGATTCGCGGACACCTATTTATTATGTGAGAGTTGTGAAGAGTGTTATACTTCGGCAGCGAAATTGCGGCAAACGTTGTGTAACGATTCCGCAATACGGGGGTAGGGGGTGTGCCATGCGATTCGCACGTTTTGTTTTTCCGGCAATTACAGTCGCGGCGTTGTTCCTGATGTCCGGAGTGGCCGCACAGGCGAACAGTGTAGTGCTCAGCGAAAACTTTGACGAGCTGACTCCGAGCCTAAGCTACCTTAACCAGGTGGGTCAATTTACGATTCTTAATGGAACGAATGTGGACGTCGTCGGAGGCGCGGTGTTTGGGAGCCTGTGCACGGGTCCCGAATCGGGGAATTGCATTGATATGGATGGAAGCCCGGGTGCAGGAATCATAGAGTCTGCGGCGATCACGTTTCAGCCGGGGTTTACTTACTCTCTGAGTTTTGATCTGATTGGCTCGCAGAGGGGCGACACTACGTCGACGACAGTAACGCTTGGGTCGTTGTTTGACCAGACGTTCGTCCTGGCGAGCAACGATGACACCAGCGGCGTAATCTCGAACTTCACGTTTACGGTGTCGTCGGCGACGACGCTGAATCTTGAATTCGCGAGCAACGACGGCCCGTTCAACTCTGAAGGCGCGCTGCTCGATAACGTGCTGATCACTTCCAGTCCTACGTCTAACACGCCGGAGCCTTCGAGTTTGCTGCTGCTCGGGACGGGATTGCTGGGCTGCGGACTGCTAACGCGGCGGATGACGCAGTAACGATCGCGCAGGTTTGCGGTTGAGGCAGAGATAAAGAAGGGCCGGCTTCGGTCGGCCCTATTTTTTTTGCCTTTTCGCCGCGAGGTAGTGATGAAGGCACGAGATTTGCTCACGGCGGCAAAGGAGGCATAGACTTCAAGGACAGTCATGTTTGAGCGATATACAGAACAATCACGGCGGGTGATCTTTTTTGCGCGGTACGAGGCGAGCCAGTACGGGAGCCGGTACATTGAGACGGAACACATGCTGCTGGGACTCATGCGCGAACGGCCGGGCGAGCTGGCTGCGTGGTTTCCGGGGAACAAGAACGTCCAAACAGCAATCCGCGATGAGATCGAAAAAAGAATTACGCGCGGCGAATCAATATCAACTTCGGTCGAAGTTCCGTTATCACTCGAATGCCGGAAGATTCTGGCACTTGCTGGGGACATGGCAGAGACGCTTGGCCATCGCTGCATCGAGCCGGAACACCTGCTGATAGCCATGCTGGGAACCGAAACGTGCCTAGCGGCGCAGATCCTGAGTGCGCGCGGCCTGAAGGCTAGCCGAGTTGAGCAGGTATTCGCACGAGGAGTTCGCCAGACACTGGCGCGCGATACGTCACGCTCTATCCCCGGAGTCGAGGCGCCGGGTTTTCGTATGCTCAAAGAGTTTTTGGAAGGACTTAGATCTCAATCGGCGGGAGAACTGGTGCGGTTGTTCGCGACGAATGCACAGTTCATCGACGCATCCGGGCAGCGATGGACGCGTGAAGAAATTGAAAGTGGCGGCGAGACGCTTTTTGCGGGTTACGCGAAGAAGAATGCAACGTACGCTGTGGAAGAAACGCTCATCGACACGGGCGAGTTGTTTGTTGCGACAGTTCTATGGAAGAACGCGCTGCTTGCCAGCCAAGAGCGCGGCTGGATGCATCGAATGACTGCAGTTCTCCAGTTCGACTCCGAGAAGTGGAAGATTGTCCTGCTGCAAGTGACGGCGGTGCAGGCGTCGTCATCCGCCTGCAGTTAAGCAAATCCTAATTGCAGATGGGCCGGTTTTTCAGGAGTGGCCGAGGTGGACGGAGCCAAAGCCGGTGCTGAGTTCGACGGAGGAGCCGCCCTTGCCGAGCTGGCCGCGA
>DATFQU010000310.1:0-18177 GCA_035264005.1 Candidatus Acidiferrales bacterium | reverse complement strand
GCGGACTCCTCTCATGGACGAACTTTCGCGGCGCGTTCTGGAAGTATTCGACGAACTGGGGCGCGATACCCTTGACCTGCACGCGCTGCGGGAATTTGCGGGCGGCAACGATCCGGCGCGGCGCGATGAAGTGGTGAGCGCGGTCGAACTGCTGGTGCGCGGCGGATATCTGGACGTCAGCGGCGAGGCTGATTTTTACCGGCGCACGGAGCAGGGCCGGCTCGCGGTGGCGAAACCGCTCGACGTGACGCTCTATTCGCGGCCGAAGTGCAAGCTGTGCGACGAAGCGCGCGCGGCGATTGAGCCGATCCTGTTCGAATTCGGCGGCACGCTGCGCGAAGTGAATATCGACGAAGACGAAGAATTGAAGGAATTGTACACAAACGACGTGCCGGTGATTTTTCTCGGCGCGAAGGAAATTGCGCGGCACAGCGTGGATACGGTGAAGTTCCGCCAGGCGCTGGAAAAAGTGGGGAAGTAAATGGTCGCTTCCTACTCGAACAAGACCGGCGGAAGGACTGCATCTTCCCAGCCCTTCTTTTCCTGCAGGGCTCTCCGCAGCGGCGTTTGAATCTGGGATGGTGCGTTGCGGATGTACTCACGGGCGCGATCGTATGCTGCCTTCGTCTTATCCCTTTCTGCTTCGAGCTTCTTAAGGTATGCGATGGCATGTTCAACCGTGAACGGCGTTCCCACCTTTTCCGTCCAGTTGCTTCGCAGTCCCGTCCAAATTGCAGCCCCTAGGAAGTTTTTCGCCTGAAGCCACTCCCGTATCCGTGCGGCGGTTCCTTGATCGGCGCTTGTATGCTGCTCTTTCGCTGTCAACCAGTGGATGTCATCTATTTTTTGGGCCTGTTCGCGATTCTTGAGATTCTGGCAAGCCTCGTCGAGCGTATGACATTCGCTCGCGGCCCAGTAGGTGCGTTGATTGGGCACGGGAGCCTCGGCTGTGCCAGGGTGAATCACCAGGGTGAGCCGCTCATCTTTTGAAATTCGTGCAAATTCGAAGGTAACTCTGGTCCGTCAACATGCCAATGGCTTGCGATTCGAAGTGAGCCCGGGCACCAGATCAGCGAACCCCATCCAATCACGGCGATTTGCGCGGGCTGCTTGGCTTTCTCGGGTATTGCCTATGGGTAAGCCTTCCTGGCGTCTTGGATCTTGCCACGACTAGGCTCGAATAAAAATGCACCACGAGTCACCAATGCGTCGTATATCCTTTGATTTTTTGCTGCGGCATGCTTGACTGCCTCGCATGCGCTTTCTTGAGAAACTTTAAACAGGAACCAAAAGCCAACTATCCAGATCACAGGGATCAGCCAATAGGTGACTCTCCACAAGAAGTGCAGCACGATGGGGGCCGCAAGAATTATTAGAGCGCCGCCTACAGGAACTACAAATCCCCAGAGAAGAGCATGGAACTTCGGAACACCCACGTCCCAAAAGAATTTGAGAGCCAAACTCTTGTCTGTACGCACAAATCCTTGTTGATGTGTAGCTTTGAACTCCTCCCATGTCGGCATTCGTCCATCCCACATCTCAGTTAGCTCTTTCACGGTTAGCGAGTGGCCGCGCTCTATGAGATTTTCATGATCCATGACCGTTTCACCTAGACACGGGAGCCGGACCCGTCCCGTTCGGATCTTGCTACTGGAGGACTGTATTCATTTTCGCGCAAGAGGGTCTGCCGACGAAAATGTTGTGTCGAAGTGTTTAATGCTTTTCTAAAAGGCGGTTGGCTTCGACGTAGGGCATGGCGCCTTCGGTCATGATCTCGAAGGTGCCATTGTCGCGGATGTGCTTCGCGATGCGCGAAGTAAGGCCCATCGAAGCGCGCATGGGGCCGGAGCCGAGGCTGACGCGCGCGACGCCGAGCTTTTCGAGTTCCGCGACGGATGGCGTGCCAGCGCCGCCGAGAATATTCAACGGGCCTTTCACGGCGCGAACCAGCTTGCCGATGGTGTCAGCGTCTTTCACGCCCGGAGCGAAGAGCGATTCAGCGCCGGCTTCGCGGTAGGCGTTCAGGCGCTCGGCGGTGCGTTCGATGCGCATTGCGGGATCGCCAACCTCTTCCAAAAAAATATCCGTGCGGGCATTGATCACTAAATGCGCGCCGAGTTTTTTCGCGGCGTCGACCATGGCGCGAATTTTTTGCTTCTGCAGCTGAATCGGAAATAGCTCGCGGGAGCCTTCCTGAACGCAGTCCTCGATATTGCAGCCAACAGCCCCTGCTTCGACGATTGCGACAGCGGTTTGCGCGAGATCCTCGGGAGTTTTGCCGTAGCCCGCTTCCATGTCCGCGGTGACGGGAACAGAAACGACGCGAGCAATGCGCGCGACAACTTCAAGCATTTCATCGCGCGAGATTTTTTGGCCGTCGGGATAGCCGAGCGAATTTGCAACTCCAGCGCTGCTCGTGGCGATGGCCGGGAAGCCGGCGTCTTCAACGATGCGCGCGCTGGCTACATCCCAGACGTTGGGCAGTACGAGAATGCGCGGGCCGAGATGAAGGGCTTGAAGCTTGTGTGCTTTTTCGGCTTGTGCTGCGAAGGACATAGGCGGTATTAGCTTGCTACTTTGGGTACCAACAGCAGGTTCCTCGTCGCCCCGGAAAACGCGGGGCTCGCTCGGAATGACAATCCCTTTTTACTATTCTTCTTCGTCAGCAGAGTGCGCGCCGACCGTTTCGTCGGGATCGTCGCCGACGCGGCCCTTCAATCTGTCATACACGGAATAATGGCACGTGGAGCCGAGCCCTTCGTTGTAGTACGCGGGCACGCCGAGCGCGAAACGCAACTCCTCGTTGAATTTTCGCAGGTCGCTGAGCTCTCGAACGATCGCGGGAAGCTTGCGGCCATCGCGCGTGATCAGGAATTTCTGGTAGCCGGCGTCCCAGAGTTGCGTGAACTGGCCGTTTTTCATGATGGCGGGCAGCTCGGTCATTTGGTAATTGCCGTCGGGAGCCTTGCGAAATTCGGAGCCGCAGTTGTATTTCTCGACGCGCGCCACGCCGCCGGAGCTTCGGACCGTGAAGCCGAGCTGCGGCAGGCTGGCTTCAATTTTCTTCGAGTTGAATTTGGCGTTGACGTACCACATCGCAGAAACAGAGTAAGGATTCCGGGGCGGAGTTGTAAAGGCAAAAATTGGGCTGGCAAGTCTTCGCGCGAAGGCCGAGTTTCAAAGTGTCCGCTGCTTGAGGGGCGGAGGACTGCGTGATATGGTTTGGGCGTTATGAGCGCTGCAAATCCGTACGCATCGCATTTGGCGGGCAAAGATCCGCTGGAAGTTATCGCCGCGACGCCGGGGCAGCTTGCGTCTTTCGTGCGGATGCTGGGGCCGGAGCGCGTCGAGAAAAAGCCCGCGCCGGGGAAATGGAGCGCGCGGGAAATCGTTTGCCATCTGGCGGATTGCGAAGTGGTTTTTTCGTACCGCCTGCGGCAGACACTTGCTCAAGATAATCATGTGATTCAGCCGTTCGATCAGGATAAATGGGCCGCAACTTATGGCGCGTACGATGCGCCGGCCGCCCTGGCCGTTTTTTCCGCGCTGAGACGATGGAATCTGTCCCTCATTCATGCCGCGCCAGCGGAAGCATTTTCGAAGCGCGTGACGCATCCGGAGCGTGGCGAGTTGACCTTCAAAACGCTGGTGGAAACCATGGGCGGGCACGATTTGAACCATGTAAAGCAGCTTGAGGCCATCGCAGGTCGCCAATAAATCTTCTTGTCCAGAGCGTGCGAGAATGAGCTAAGATATGGACGTGCAACTCCTCCAGAATCCCGGCCGGCGCTGTAGTTCCTAAATACCTTAGTTCCTCGCGATTTGACGCGCATCTAATCTGGTTTAAGAAAACAAACAACTTTCAGGAAGTTCAGTGTGAGCGACATAGGAATCGAGATGCATCCGACATTTGCAGTCACCGAAAATGATGAGGGTCTGAAGAGGCCGTCAGCAACTCGTCTATTCGACCTGGTTGGCAATACGCCTCTGCTGCGGTTGGAATCATTCAGCGAAAAGTATCCGAATGTAGAGTTTTATGCCAAGGCGGAGTGGTTCAATCCGGGCGGTTCGGTGAAGGACCGTGCCGCGCTGGCGATGATTCGCGAGGGGGAGAGAGCGGGGGCGCTGCGCGCGGGCAAACGGATTCTGGATGCTACCAGCGGGAACACCGGAATTGCATTCGCGATGATTGGCGCGGCGCTGGGATATGGCGTGACGCTTTGCGTTCCATCGTCGGCTTCGCCGGAACGGCTGCGCACGATTCGAGCGCTCGGCGCGGATTTGATTTTAACGCCGGGCGAAGCTGGCTCGGATGGCGCAATTCGCCGCGCGAAAGAGCTGTTCGCTAAAAATCCAGCAAAGTATTTTTATGCCGATCAGTACAGCAATCCCGCAAATCCGCGCGCTCACTACGAGACCACCGCGATGGAAATCTGGCGGCAAACGCATGGCACGATGACGCATTTTGTGGCCGGGCTCGGAACGAGCGGGACGTTCGTGGGCGTCACGCGCAGACTGAAGGAATTGAATCCTGCCATTCGCGCGATCAGTGTGCAGCCAGACGAGGCGTTCCACGGGCTTGAGGGATTGAAACACATGGCCAGCGCGATTGTTCCGGCGATTTATGATGTTTCTCTCGCGGATGAAAATTTCGCGGTGCGCACAGAGGACGCATTTGCGATGGTGCGGCGGCTGGCGCGCGAGGAGGGCATCTTGGCGGGCACCAGCTCCGGCGCGGCGTTGAGCGCGTGCCTGCGAGTCGCAGAAGAGTTGCCGCGAAATGAAAAAGCTGTCATCGTGACCGTTTTCCCCGATTCGGGCGACCGTTATTTGAGCGAGAAATTCTGGGATGAGGAGAATGCTGGCTGATGATTCGCGTGGGCGAAGCGCTAATTGGAAAAATGCACGAGCACGGCGCGCGGGATTATCCGAACGAATGCTGCGGGGCTTTGTTAGGGAAGGATGAGGGAGCGAATCGCACCGTTCTAGGTTTGGTTCCGCTCGTGAATCAGCGCGACGATTCGCCGCAGAATCGTTTTTCGATCACGCCGGAAGATGTTCTGCTGGCGGAGAAAGAAGCGCGAGCAAAAGGATGGGATCTGATCGGGTGGTATCATTCGCATCCGGATTCTCCGGCGCGTCCCAGTGAATTTGACCGCGAGCATGCGTGGCCGTGGTACAGCTATATTATCTTTCAGGTGGAAAAGGGCGAGGCGCGCGAGATGCGTTCGTGGCGCCTCGATGACGATCGCGCGAAATACGAAGAAGAGAATATCGAGTTCATATCGAGCGTGCCGCGCTGAGGAAATTACTGCCACCGCAGTCCGGTCGCGCGAAAACGCATCTAACTGATAGAGCCAACAAGGAGAGAAAGACCGATGGGCGTGAAAGTGATGATACCCACACCGCTTCGCCAATATGCGGAGAAGCGCGAGAGCATTGATCTGGAGGCGAAGACCGTCGCTGAGGCGCTGAGTTCGCTGACGTCACAATTCGGCGAGTTGAAGAGGCATCTTTATTCCGATGATGGGCGGCTGCGCAGCTTCGTCAATGTTTACGTCAACGACGAGGATATTCGATATTTGCAGAAGGAAAAAACCGCGCTGCAGCAGGGAGACACGATCAGCATTGTGCCCTCCATCGCGGGCGGGACAGAATAACCGAAGAAGGGCGATAGAAATGGCAACGCAAGTGAAGGAATCAACAGCGAACAGTGCGGCGACCCTAAGCAAAGAGGAAGTGCTGCGCTACAGCCGCCACCTGATCATGCCGGAAGTCGGCATGGACGGGCAGCTCAAGCTGAAAAAGGCGAAGGTGTTGCTCGTTGGCTCAGGAGGATTGGGCGCGCCGCTCGGATTATATCTTGCGGCAGCGGGCGTGGGACGGCTGGGAATCGTGGATTTCGATGCTGTCGACTTTACAAATTTGCAGCGGCAGGTGACATTCGGCACGAGCGACGTAGGCCGCAAAAAGCTCGAAGCGGCGCGCGAGCGGTTGCACAACTTGAATCCTGAGATCCAGATCGATACGTACGAAACCCGGCTGACCAGCGACAACGCGCTGGACATTCTGCGCGATTACGATATCGTGGCCGATGGAACGGATAATTTTCCGACGCGCTATCTTGTAAACGACGCGTGCGTCTTGCTCGGCAAACCGAACGTGTATGGCTCGATTTTCCGCTTCGAAGGGCAAGCGAGCATCTTCGGTTATCCCGGCGGCCCGTGCTATCGGTGCCTCTATCCCGAACCGCCTCCGCCGGGAGTTGTTCCTTCGTGCGCCGAGGGAGGCGTGCTCGGCGTGCTCCCCGGAATTATCGGTTGCATTCAGGCAATGGAAACGCTGAAACTGATCTTGGAAAGCGGCGATTCGCTCGTCGGGCGGTTGCTGCTTTTCGATGCGCTGCGAATGCGCTTCCGCGAATTGAAGCTGCGCAGGAATCCGGAATGCCCGGTGTGCGGCGAGCATCGTACGATTACGAAGCTGATCGACTACGCAGAATTTTGCGGGATTCGCGGCGAGGAAATGGAGGCGAAGCCATTGGGCGTTCCCGAAATGACTCCGAAAGAACTCAAGGCGCGGCTCGACCGCGGCGACGATATTTATATTCTTGACGTCCGCGAGCCGCACGAATACCAGATCTGCAATCTTCACGGGCACTTGATTCCGCTGGGTGATCTGCCAAAGCGCGTGAGCGAGCTCGACAGTTCGCGCGAAATTGTGGCGCACTGCCGCAGCGGCAAACGGTCTGCGGACGCGGTGCAGTTTCTGGCCAACGCCGGCTTCCACAAGATTTGGAATCTGAAAGGCGGAATCCTGGCGTGGTCGGATGAAGTTGATCCCTCGGTGCCAAAGTACTGATTCAACTGACTACGCAAGAAGAGCCGGCTTCGGGCGAAGGAAAGCAAAAGACATGGCGGCAACGAAAATCACGATCAGAGACAATGGCTCCATCAAGGTCGAAGGGGATTTTGACATCGTCGATTCGCAGGGGAGGGTCTTTGGCCTCGGCGGACGCACTCAAGTGGCGCTATGCCGTTGCGGGCAGTCGCAGAACAAGCCCTTCTGCGATGGGACTCACAAGCAGTGCGCGTTCGAGAGCGTGATTGTGGCCAGAGACCTGCCGCCTCCTCCGCCACCCCCAAAAATGTAGCCGCGCGCGAGCTTTTCTCGGGCAGGTCTTCAGGCTTTCCACAATGGAACGCATGATTCACTCTGTAACATTTTGGCCCCTCGCAAAATCGCGTGACTCTTAGTTGTAGGTATCCGAACTTCCGTATGTACCGTAACCTGCTCTAAATAATGCTCTTACAGCAGTAGCCATTACCTCGCAGGAACGGCTCGCGGAGTGCTCCACCAATTGACGTTTGGGCAGGATTCGTGTGTCTGGGGGCGTTTTGGGGTTAGCCGCAAAAGACGTTAAGGCCGCTCTGCGGTCGTCCTATTTCCGCTGGGGTATCGCCTGGACGCTGGTCACGTTCGCGTTCATGGTGTACCTGTGGTCGATACGGCATTCAGGTTATTACCCCGACCCGCTGCTTGAGAGATACATCCAGCTTGCCGGAAGCGTTTTGGCGTTCACGTTCGCGGCGAATGCGCTCGTGCGGTTCCGTGGGATGCATGACCGCATTTCGCTGATCCTCGCCTTCGGCTTTGGCCTAGCCGGACTCATCGAAATGGGCGCCAATTTGACGCCGCACGTCAACGAACTGACGCTCGCCGTTCCGCTCTCCTGGATGGTCAGCCGCACGCTACTCGCAACGCTCTTGGTGGCGGCCCTTTTGGTGGAAAGGAGCCTGCCGCTCTCGCGCGAACCGAACCGTGAAATCGCCTGGGCGCTATTGATTGTTGGATTGATCGCTTATCTCACCAGCGTAGCGTTCTTTGCATTTCCGGCCGCGCCGAAGATCTATCCGCACTCCTTCATTCCACGCCCGTGGGATTTGTTGCCCGCCGCTATTTATTTGGCGGCGACGATTGGTTTTTGGCGACGTTTGAAGCACGTAGACTCGGCGCTCGACCGCGCGTTGTTCCTCTCCGCTTTGGTCAACGTGGCATGTCACGTGACCATGAGCCAATCCTCGATGCATTTCGATGCAGCTTCCGGCGCCGCGCAGTTTCTCGAAGCCGCGGGTTACGCAATCGTGCTCGCCGGCGCGCTTCTCGATAACGCGAGGCTCTTCGACCAAGTCAGCCGACTCGCCATCAGCGATCCGCTTACGGGATTGGCGAATTACCGGCGCTTGCTTGAAGTGATGGAGATGGAGCTGCAACGCGCGCAGCGAACGAATCGGGGATTCGCCGTCGTGCTGCTCGATCTCGACGGCTTGAAAAAAATCAATGACAGTCACGGACATCTCGTCGGCAGCCAGGCGCTGAAGCGGCTTGCCAGCGTGCTTCGCCTTCATTGCCGCGGGATGGACACGGCGGCCCGTTACGGCGGCGACGAGTTCGCGCTGGTGCTTCCGGAAGCGGAAGAGGCGGTTGCGGTTCAGGTAACCCATCGCATACGCAAACGCTTGCAGGAGGACGGGCATCATCCGCGCATTTCCGTTAGCGCGGGCGTGGCTGTCTATCCGCGCGACGGCCTGACTATCGAGAAGCTGCTCAATTCGGCTGACGGTATTCTGTACGCGATGAAGGCGAATCGCGGTAAGGAACGTGGGGAAGCCCCGCGAGCAAATCCTCGCGGAGCACAGGGGGCAGGGGAATGGCAAACGCCAGAAAAGGAAAATTTGCGTCTTTTCAGATAGAACGATGCGAGCCGCGGCTGCCGATGCAGGTCGGCGTGCGCATCTCCGGTAACACGTTCATGCCGGGACTGGAAACGACGTTCACGGAAAACGTCAGCTCACGCGGCGCGCGCGTGCGCAGCGTCAGGCGATGGCGCACTGGCGAAAGCATTTCCATCATGTCGCTCGGCGAGGGTTTTCGTTCGCTTGGACGCGTGGCCTACTGCGAACCCAATCACGAGGCGGGATTTGCGATTGGCGTCGAGTTCCTCGAGCTCGAAGGGCAATGGGTACTCGGATCGAACCAGCTGCCGAGCGCGGTCGCGTGAACGGCGCGTTCGCGTCAAAATCACCTGAAAACTACTGCACAAAACCTACCGTCGGCTCAGGGGCGGGTCCCGGATTCTCCGGAATAGGACCGAACTGCGCTTCATAGCGCGTGATGTTTTCCGTAAGCGCGCGCAACAGTCGCTTGGCGTGCGCGGGACTCAGGATCACGGTGCTGACCAATTTCCCTTGCGGCACGCTGGGGAAGATGTAAATGAAGTTGAGGGTGAACTCCTCGGCATTGTGGTGAATCATCGCCAGGTTGGAGTATTGCCCCACCAGCTCCTTTTCGTCCGCTTTGATCTGCACTTGCTGCTGTTGCTTCGGCGCTTCAGCCATTGGTTCCTCCGCGTGTCGTCTCGCTCACTATAGCAGAAGAAGAGCGCAGACATGAGCGACCGCCACGCTGGAAATAAGCCCGCCTTTTCTTTGCGCGAAACTATGAGGCCCGAATTCGTTGACGGTGTTTTTAGTTAAGTGTAGTTTAGTTCTGTAGTTTAGTGTGGTTAACCATGGCCGCGCCGGAAAAGACGAGCACTTCCGCGTATCAAGCCGCCCAGCCGACAACCGAACTTGCGTCTCGCTCGGCCGCGGGCCGGCAACTGATCGGCCTCCTCACTCACGAAGATTTGGATCGCGCGCGCGACCGCTGGCGCGTTGCACGGGCGCGATGGACCGGACGCAGTTGGAAATCGCTCGGCGGCCTGCGTGTTTTGTGGCTGTTGATGGGCCCAGGCGTGCTGGTTTTCCTCGGAGAAAACGACGCACCCAGCATGCTTTCGTACTCCGCTGATGGTGCGCGATACGGAATTGGGTTTTTCGTCCCGTTCGTCATTCTCACGTTCGTGATGGGATTCATCGTTCAGGAAATGACGGTGCGCCTCGGCGCGGTGACGCATCGCGGCCACGCGGAGCTGATTTTCGACCGCTTCGGAAAATTCTGGGGCATGTTCTCGACATTCGACCTGATGCTCGGGAATTTCCTGACGCTCGTCGCGGAATTCATCGGCATCCGCGCAGGGCTGAGTTTTTTCGGCATCCGGCCTGGAATCGCGGTCGGCGGGGCGCTCGTTTTGGTGCTCGCCGTCATCACGACGGGCCGCTACTGGACGTGGGAACGCATCACGATGGGCCTCGCGATCTTCAATGGATTATTCATTCCGGCGGCTTTGTTAGCGCATCCCGATTGGCCCGCCGTCGGCCATGCTCTCGCGACGTGGACGCCGTTGCCGCTCGGCGACCGGCCGCAGACCGCTCTGCTGATTCTTTCCACCGTCGGCGCGACCGTCACCCCCTGGATGCTTTTCTTCCAGCAGAGCGCCGTAGTTGACAAGGGAATGCAGCCTCGCGACATTTCTGCCGGCCGTTTGGATACGCTCCTCGGCACTGTCCTCGCCGCCGTATTTGGAATCGCCGCCATTCTGGCGACCGTTCCTCTTTTTCACCACGGAATCAACGCCGCCGATTTCGAGTACGCGCAATTTGCTCAGGCGCTCGTGCCGTGGATCGGCCACATCGGCGCTGCTCTCTTTGCGCTGGGAATGTTCGAAGCGGGAATCGTTGCCGCAATCGCGATTTCCACTTCGTCGGCGTACGCCTTCGGCGAAGTCTTTGGCACGGCGCACAGTTTGAACCGTCCGCTTCGCGAGGCGTGGCCATTCTATGTAATTCTCGTCGGATCTGCCTGTGCCGCGGCACTTTTGGTATTGGTTCCGCATGCACCGTTGGAGTTCATTGCGTTGACGGTGAACGTAATCGCGGTGCTGGCCATGCCGCCGGCGCTTTTCTTCTTGTTGCTGCTCGTGAATGACCGTGAACTGATGGGCGAACACGCGAACACGTTCTGGCAGAATTTTGCAGGCGTCGCGGTGACGATATTGCTCGTTTGCGCCGGACTGGGATTTGGAATCGCTACCGTGTATCCGCGCATTCTCGGCGGCTGAGCAGCGAACGCAGGATGTGTGTTTGAAAAAAGGAGTCTCCATTGAACGCAGGTCGATACAAAGACTCGTTGAAGAATGCGGACCGCGAACTTGACGCGGATGCTGCTGCGTCCGCACGTCCGGACTTGAAAGACCCAAATGTCGTGCTATCCCTGTTGGAGGCGGATCAAGTGGTCGCAGCGAAGCAGCAAACGCGCTTCGGACGCAGGTCGCTCTCCTTCGGCGTGCGCCTGGCGATGTGGAGTCTGCGCGTCTATGTCATCGTTATGTTCGTGATCGTCGTGATTTCGGTTCTGCGCGCGCTGCATGGCGGGGGCTGAGTGCGCACCGGCCCAAAACGTCAAATGCGTTTTGTGATCACTGCTGTTCTTCTCGCGGCAGTTTCTGCATCGGGCGGATGCGCAGGAGGGTGGAACGTGCCGCCGGACGCGAGCAGCCTGAAAAATCCCGTGCCGTTGAATGCGGCCACTGTCGCGGACGCGCATCAGCTCTACGTAAGCAATTGCCAGAAGTGCCACGGCATCAATGGCGACGGAAAAGTGCCGCCCGGCGCGACGTACTTTTATTCGACCAAGCCGACGGATTTCACGAGTGCGCGGCGCATCGATGCGATGAGCGATGGCGAGATTCTCTGGAAAATGACCAATGGCCGCAAACCGATGCCGGGCTTCAAGAACCGGCTCAGCGACGAGCAGCGCTGGGAGCTTGTAAACTTGATTCGCGTTTTCGCGCATCCCGAGCGGGTGCCAGTAAGATAAACGGCTGGAGCGCGTTCTCGATCAGCCTTCCAGCTAAGCCTGTTCTAGCAGAGTGATCTGTCCTTGTAGGTCGTCGTTACGATGCTCCATCGTGAGCGATTGGCCGTTGTTTGAAAGAAACCAGAAGTCACAGAAATGGCATTTTCGTTCGCCCACGTCCACCCACGATTCGATCAGCATTTCCTCTCCGATCCAAGACATCTGACTTTGCCATTCCCGGCCCTTCACCGTATTGCAGACTTTTGTGCCATTCGTAGGCCCCTTGAATGCAAGATTGTGTTCGGAACTATCCGGCATCGTGATTGTCATTTCGACCGACAAATCGGTATCCGAGTGATCGATTTTCGCGACGATGGATTTCGGAGTGGGCCCCAGAAGCTTGCTTTTCGCAAGGTTCGCTTTCCAAACTCCGCTGAGATTCGGATTCATGTTCAATGGCTCGGCGGCAATCCGGAAAAGCTACGTGATTTTCGCCAGCGCGTCGGCGACTTCCTTAACGTCGGGAACCTGCAAAATTTCGTAATTCTTGAACCATGCCACTTTGCCGCCGCGATCGATAATCGCAATGGCGCGTCCGGTGATCCCTTTTTCCGGCAAGTACACTCCGAATTTCTCTGCCACCGCGCCGCGGGGCTGAAAATCCGCAAGCAGCGGATAGTGGATGCCCATTTTCTCTGCCCACGCCTTGTGCGACCAGACGCTGTCGACCGAAAGGCCCAGCACTTGCGCGTCGAGTTTTTCGAAATTTTTCATGTCATTCACGAAGCAGATGTGCTCGTTCGTGCAGACGGGACTCCAATCGAGCGGATAAAAAACGATCACCACATTTTTCTTGCCCTTGAAATCGCTCAGCTTCACGTCCTTCTGATCCTGATCCTTCAGCGTGAACTCCGGCGCAACAGCGCCCGCGGCAATTGGCATGATGCCTCCTTGAATTTTCTTCGATGATGGCTGGCGAATAGTTCGCCAAAAAACAGTTCATCATAACTGATGGCTCGGCGGGTGACAAACGAACGGCGGCGCGCATATACTGCCGCCATGAAATCCATTTCATTTATCGCGCTCGTTGGCCTGTTCGCTGTATCTGCGGCGTGGCCTGCACCGAACCAGACGCCTTCCGCCGCCAAGCCCGCTGCCACTCAACAAATGGTCATCCCAAGCCACGGCGCGATGCTGTACGGAATTTTCTATCTTGCCGCCGGCGAAGGGCCGCATCCGACGGCCGTAATCTTCCACGGATTCCCCGGATACGAGCAAAATCTCGACATCGCGCAGTATCTTCGCGCGCATGGCTGGAACGTGCTGGCCATGCACTATCGAGGCTCCTGGGGCGTGAAGGGCGATTTTTCGTTCGAACACTCCGCTGAAGACGCCGACACGCAGGTGCGTTTTGTTTTGAATGCCGCCAATGCGCAGAAATACGGCATCGACACGCATCAAGTCATCGTCATCGGACACAGCATGGGCGGATTCATGGCTGCCGCCGCCGCCGCTCACAATAAAGACGTCGCTGGCGCAGTACTTATCTCGGCATGGAACATCGGCGCTGACTACGAATCAGGGCGCCACGGCAGCTCCACGGTTTCAACGATTCAGAGTGAGGCAAAGAATCTCGCGAGCGATAACAATCTGTTGCCCTTGGCCGGAACAAGCGGCGAAGCGCTGGCTCGCGAGATTTACAATCACCAGTCCGCGCTCAACATGAACAACCTCGCGCAGGCCATCGCGCCGCGTCCTGTCTTCGTGATCACCGCGAACGAAGGGCTGGCGCCAGTGGATCATGCGTTTGCCGAAGCGCTTCGCAAAGCCGGAGACACGCACGTCACCGAGCGCCATTGGGACACGGATCATAGCTATTCCGGCTTCCGTGCCGAGTTGTCGAGCGCGATATTCGAGTGGGCGCAGGCGAGCCTGGCGCACTGAGAACAGCGTGTTCGCCAATCACCACAAAGTCTTCGTTTCGGCGCATCGTCGAATCTGACAAATGCCGCGCATCCCCATTCAACAAGCCTACCCGGACTTGTCCTTTCGCTGGCGCACCGCGAACTGGGTTTCCCGGCTGATCCGCATGCCTGCGGAGTGTGTTCATTTGGAGTCGCACTCTCCCTGGATGGCCACGTTTCTGCCCGACAATCTTTTCCTGCGCGGCAAGAATGTAAAACTCCGTGATCCGCGCCGTCCCGAGGTTTCTCTGTGCCGCGATTGCTTCACGAAAGCCTTCGAAAAGGAAGCTTCCGCGTATGCGGGCCGCGTGGTTGCCTTTGAGCCCGATCCCGCATCTGCGACGCAATATTTTTTCGTCGCCGCGCCGGATTTCGAAGCTGCAGGAGTCGAACCTGCCCTCGCAGAGCTTCTGGGCATGCGCCTCGCGAGCGACGCGGAAAATGCAAAGTGTCAGGATTGCGAGCAACACGCGACGTGGCTCTGGTTCTCGCGCAGCCGCGTTGCGAATCTCGATGCCGTCGAACAGGTTCGCGAAGCGGTGCCGGAGCATTTCTGCGCGATCCACGGCGCGCAAACGGTTTGCCGCGCGCTCACGTCGATGGAACACGTGAACCTGTTTTACGTCAACGCGCCTTACGGCGAGGGCGGCGCTTTTTTGTGGATTTGATTTTCGCTCCAGCCGCCACAGGTTGCGCAAGCGCGGCGCGCGTCTTTCGCGGCAGTTTTTCGAGCACCATATCGTACGAATTGCGCAGCAGCCGTTCGAGTTCGCTGGCGCTCAGGGCTTCGCGCGTTTGCAGCGCGACCCAATAGTAGCGCGCCGAATATGGCGCGGGAATGATCCCCGGCCGCTCGGTCAGTTCCGCAAACTCTTCCGGAGTGCATTTGAACGACAGCCACACCGGCGCTGGCGCCAACACGAGCGCGGCGAACATTTTGCCGCCGATCTTGAAAACAAGGTCGTCGCCCCACTGCAACGACTCCGTCGCGTGGGGCAGCGACATGCAATATTCGCGAATCCGATCAATATCCAAGACGCACCATTTGAGCGCGTCAGCATAAACAAAAAAGCCGCAGGATGAAACGCCATCCTGCGGCGGCACAGCTTCCAGCTTGGGCGTGCTGCCTATTTTTGCGCCACAGCGACCCGTTGCAATCGCTGACCCAGCTTTTCGTGCTCCTGATGAAGTTCTTCCGGCAGACGGCTGCCGAATTTATCGAAAAACTTTCCGATCGCATCGTGCTCATCTGCCCAGGCGGCTGGATCGACGCTCAGCAGCTTCTGCATGGTGTCGTCGGAAATATCCAGACCCTTCAAGTCGAGCGCGCCCGCGGATGGCACATTGCCAATTGGCGTTTCTGTGGCTGCACCGCGCCCTTCAATGCGTTCCAGCATCCACTTCAGCACGCGCACGTTTTCACCGTAGCCGGGCCACAGGAATTTTCCGTCATCGCCCTTGCGGAACCAGTTCACGTGGAAAATCTTCGGCGGCTTGGCAACGCGCCGGCCCATTTCCAGCCAGTGCCGGAAATAATCGGCCATGTTGTAACCGCAGAAGGGAAGCATCGCCATCGGATCGCGCCGCGTAACACCGACCGCGCCGGTCGCCGCAGCCGTTGTTTCCGAAGCCATGGTCGCACCTACGAAAACGCCATGCTGCCAATCGCGCGCTTCAAAAACCAGCGGGGCGACTTTCGCGCGGCGTCCGCCGAAGATAAACGCTGAAATCGGCACGCCTCCCGGATCTTCGAAATGTTTGGAAATGGAAGGCGTCTGCGTGGCAGGAACCGTGTAGCGCGAGTTGGCATGCGCGGCGTTGCCCTTGCTCGGCGTCCATTTCTCGCCCTTCCAGTCAATCATATTCGACGGGACTGAACCGTCCATCCCCTCCCACCATGGTTCGCCGTCATTCGTAATGGCCACGTTCGTGAAAATCGTGTTGTGGTGCACAGCGGTCATGACGTTCGGATTGGTTTTGCTGTTTGTCCCCGGCGCAACGCCAAAGAAGCCGTTTTCCGGGTTGATGGCGTACAACATGCCGTCTTTCCCGATGTGCAGCCACGCGATGTCGTCGCCGATGGTCTTTACGCGATAGCCTTCGCCCTCGAGCGCTGAGACCATCATCGCCAGGTTCGTCTTGCCGCAGGCGCTGGGGAACGCCGCGCACATGTACGTCGTCTTGCCGGAAGGATCTTCCAGTCCCAGAATCAGCATGTGCTCGGCCATCCACTGCTGTTGCCGCGCCATCCAGCTCGCAATGCGCAGCGCAAAGCACTTTTTCCCGAGCAACGCGTTGCCGCCGTATCCCGAGCCAACGCTCCAAATTAACTTTTCTTCGGGAAAGTGCAGCACCAGCCGGTGCTGCGGGTCCATATCGCCCAGGGAATGAAGCCCGGGCACAAAATCGTCGGAGCCCGACAGCCGGTCGAGCGCCGCCTTGCCCATTCGCGACATAATGCGCATGCTGGCCACCACGTAAGCGCTGTCGGTGATTTCCACGCCCACTTTGCTGTACGGCGATTTTTCCGGCCCGAGGATGTACGGAATCACGTACATCGTGCGGTCTTTCATCGATCCGCGGAAGTACACTTCCGCCTTTTGCTTGGCTTCCTCGGGAGCCATCCAATTGTTCGTTGGACCGGCATCGGATTTCTGCCGGGTGCAAATGAACGTCACGCCTTCCGTGCGGGCTACATCGTTGGGATTGCTGCGATGAAGGTAACAATTCGGGTACGTATGGCTGTTCAGATTGATGAAGGAGCCGTCGCCGAGCATTTTCTCGACGATTCCTTGGTATTCGCGGGCTGAACCATCGCACCAAACGATATCCTTCGGAGTCGTCAGGCGCGAAACTTCATCAACCCAATTTTCCAGCGGAGTGGGCACTTTGGCCTCCTGATTTGAACTGGCGCGGGGAGTCGCCCACAGTGTTCGGTAGGGCCCTTGCGCGTCGCATTTCGACTTTCAACTCGCCTTCAAGTAGTGCAAAAGCAATAAAATATAAAGTTTAGGCCCCTCGCTGATGAAAATCAAGGAAACGCCGGACCGCCACTGTGCCGTCGGAGTTAACAATCGAAGGGATTTTCTGTGCGCGGTGCCGTCTAGCTGATCGAAGCGCCAACCACTCGCATCTTCTGCGCGTAGGTCTCGAACGCCCGGCGTCCGTTGCCCGTCAGCCGGCAAATCGTCAGGGGATACTTGCCCTTGAAGGTTTTCTCAATTTTCACGCGGCCTGCCTCTTCCAGCCGCGCTAGATGGCTCGAAAGGTTTCCCTGCGTCAGCCCGCACTCTCGCTGTAGGTAAAGAAAGTCCGCCTCTCCCAGCGCATACAGCACGGTCATGATCGCCAGCCGTGCCGGTTCGTGAATCACGCGGTCGAGCGTCGCCAAATCCTGCAGCGCCGTGCTCACGCCCGCGCCACCGGATTGCGCCGCAGATAGCGTGCCAGGACGATTGCACCGGCGAGCGCTAGCGCAAAGCCCACTCCCGCAAGGAAGTAGAAGGCTCCTTCAATATGCGGACGACTCAGAAAATCGCATGTGTAGATTTGCGCGAAAAGAAGACCGAAAAGGACAGCCCAGGCCTTTCGCGGATCTTTTCGGCTCAGGAGCCAAGCGAAAAATCCTCCGACGCATCCTATGAGCGTGCAAAGAGCATGGCTGGCAATAAACTGGCCTACCAGGGGCTCCGCCGGCAAAATCAGAAGCGCGACCCAAAGACGCCAGCGCAAGTCTTCACTCACAAGCAATGGAGCAATAGTCTCCTTTTCTCGCACGCCGCTTAAGTTCAGCATCACCAAATCTGCTGGCGGCGTTGAATGGTCTGTGAAGTAAGGTGGCGGGACGTAGCCCGTGCGCGGGTATGTGATTCGTGATTTTAGCCACTCCAGTGTTTGACGCAACCGGGCATAAACTAGCGCGACAAAACCAAGCATCACGACAACCAGCACAATCAAAAACGGGGAATGTGTATGGCCGTATCGATCAACCAGGAGGAATATTGCCGCAATCAGGAGGCCGAGGATTCCTGCCGACAGATACGGCAACCCGTCGACAAACCAGTAATCCCACGAACGGCGTTCCGCGTCGAGGACTGGTGAAACCGGATTGGCGGATGCCATGGGTGACTCCTTTTTTTGTGACGTATGTGTCATGCTGCAATCTAGTTTGCATTACAAACTAAATACAGTCAAGCGAAGATGCCTTCGATCTTCCGTATCGTGGAACGCACATCAGGGCTGGGCAAGAACGAGCGAGTGCGCGGCATTCTGCCGCTGGAGTGGCTTGAATGCGTGGATGCTATACTTCCGCCATGTACGCGCAAAAACTGAGGGTCGACACCATCATCGATGGCGAGCGCAAGCCGTGCCCGCTCGATTGGCTCGATGCATTCTGCATGCGCAACTTCACCGGCTCTGCCGAATTCGACGACACCCTGCCCGTCGCCGAGGGCCAGATCGAAGCCAGCCTGAA
>DATFQU010000309.1:0-3920 GCA_035264005.1 Candidatus Acidiferrales bacterium | reverse complement strand
AGTTTTTCTTCGAAGACGATTTTGTAGATGGCGCGCGTGGCGACGTCGCGCGGAACAAGATTGCCGTATTTCGGGTACCACTCTTCGAGAAAATAGAAGCGCTCTTTTTCGGGAATGGAGCGCGCGGGACGATTGTCTCCGGCTTTGCGAGGAACCCAGACGCGGCCGCCTTCGCCGCGAAGAGATTCGCTCATGAGGCGGCATTTGTCTTCGCCAGGAATAGCGGTGGGATGGACCTGGATGAATTCGCCGTTGGCGTAATAGACGCCTTGCTGGAAAAGCGCCGATTGCGCCATGCCCGTGCAGGCGACGGAATTAGTGGTTTGCCTGAAAATGGCTCCGATGCCGCCGGTGCAGAAGATAACGGCGTCGGCGGGGAAGGTGCGGACTTCCATGGTGCGCAAATCCATGGCGCAGATGCCGCGGCAGACGCGGGATTCGTCAATGACGGCGGAGAGAAACGTCCAACCTTCGAATTTGTGGACTTTGTCTTCGGCTTCGAAGCGGCGGACCTGTTCGTCGAGGGCGTAGAGAAGCTGCTGGCCGGTGGTTGCTCCGGCGAATGCGGTGCGATGGTAAAGCGTTCCGCCGAAGCGGCGAAAATCGAGCAGGCCCTCCGGCGTACGATTGAACATGACGCCCATGCGGTCGAGAAGATCGATGATGGCGGGAGCAGCTTCGCACATGCCTTTGACGATGGGTTGATTGGCGAGGAAATCGCCGCCGTAGATGGTGTCATCGAAATGGATCCAGGTGGAGTCGCCTTCGCCTTTGAGATTCTTGGCGGCGTTGATGCCGCCCTGCGCGCAAACGGAATGTGAGCGCTTGACAGGGACGACGGAAAAAAGTTGAACGGGTACACCGGATTCGGCGATACGAATAGTGGCCATCAGCCCTGCGAGGCCGCCTCCGACGACGATGATTTTAGGTTCGCGCATTCGGTCAGAGATATCCGTTGAATGGATGCCAGTTGTAAAGAAATCCAGCGACGATCAAAAGGCCGACGACCGTAAAAGCGATGCCAACAAAAGCGCCGAGCCATCCGGCAGCGCGCTGAGCGCGAGGCGTGACGGCAATTCCCCACTTACAGCAAAAATTCCAGACGCCGTTGCCGAGGTGAAATGAAGCGGCAAGGATTCCGATGAGGTAAAAAGCTGCGTACCAAGGATGGGCGAAGTCGTTTGCCACGCCGGCGTATGTGCTGCGGCCATGCGTGGCGAAACGCTCAAGCCAAACGTGCCAGATGATGTAGGCGAAGGCGATTATTCCGGTCCAGCGCTGGAGGGTATAGAGCCAATTGGCCATCCAGGGATGGGCAAGGACGTTGGATTTTCCGCGCCACCAAATCCACAGGCCGTAGCAGCCGTGAAAGGCGATGGGAAGCCAAATGAAGCAGAATTCGACGGCAACGCGCCAGGGAATCTGTTCGAGGCCAGCGGCAGTGGCGTTATAGCGCTCCGGACTGACGAGCGCATAGCTATTGGACCAGAAATGCTCGACGAGAAATGCGCCAATGGGAATAATGCCGCTGAGGGAATGCAGTTTGTCCCAGAAATAACTGGAGTCAGCTTTCGACGCCGCGCTCGACATCCACTCTCCGAAGAATTTTCCGCGGGAACATGAAACAGTTCGCAGCGAATCTATTTGCTGTCACGTGTAGTGCCAAATTCGAGTATAGACAGCGGAGAAAGTGTTTGCAAGGCAGGAACACAGCGAAACTTGACGGAAATTCGTGTGATAGAATTTTTTGCATGTCCGGGGCCGCACTAGCCGACGTCGCAACACTCATTAATGGGATCGTCCACAGAGGGACGAAGCTCGACGCCGCGAATCTGGAAAAGATCGCCGAGGCCGTAGGGCAAGTGTTTTCGGTGCATCCGGATGAAGTCGCGGTGCTTGCACTGACCGAGGATGGCGGATTCTTGCGCTTTCGTGTGCCGCAGCAACTGCAAACCGTCGGACAAATACCGATGACGAGCAATACGGCGCTGGCAGTGCGCACGGCAAGAGAGAAGCGGGCGGAAATCGTGAATCATTTCAATATCGTGCGACATGCGTCGGTGTTTGAAGGCGTGAGGTTGAACGATCAGCGTCACGAGCCGATACAAAAGATTATGAGCGCGCCCATCGTGAGCGGCGGAAAAGTGCTCGGCGTGCTGCAGATTTCGCGCAAAGCGAAGATGGCGAAGGGCGCGAAGGATTTTTCGCAGCAGGACTTGAAGCAGTTGGTTTCTATTTCGGATTTGCTGGCGCCGGCGCTGCCGCTTTGGCAGGACTGAAGGCAGAGGATGAGCGCGCAGCGCGGAAGCGCAGCCGAACGGCCAGAACGCGGCGATAGAATTGTCTGAAAAAGAAAAACGGCAGCAAAAGACATTGACAGTGAATTTGCTTCTTGTTATTTTTTGCGAGCAAGACATCTCCCAGACTCCTACACGGAGGAACCGCAACCCGGCACCGCATGGCGTTCGTCGCTAAGAAAATCTTTCTAACAAAAGGCGTAGGCAAACACCGAGAGCGGCTGTCGAGCTTCGAACTCGCGCTGCGAAATGCGGGCATTGCCGCATGCAATATCGTGCGAGTGTCGTCGATTTTTCCGCCGCACTGCAAATTAATTTCGCGCAGCGAAGGATTGAAGCATCTGAAGCCCGGACAGGTTGCGTTTGTGGTGATCAGCGAGAATCAGACGCGCGAACCGCACCGCTTGATTGCGGCGTCGGTGGGTGTGGCGCTGCCGGGCGACAAATCGATGTACGGATATCTTTCGGAGCATCATTCGTTCGGCGAACCGGAAGAAATCGCGGGCGAATACGCGGAAGAGCTGGCCGCGGAGATGCTGGCGACGACGCTGAACGTGGAATTCGATCCGGATTTGTCGTGGGACGAAAAGAAAGAGGTTTACCGGATCTCGAACAAGATTGTCAGGACGATGAACATCACGCAATCGGCTGTTGGCGACAAGCGCGGACTTTGGAGCACAGTGCTCGCGGCGGCCATTCTGCTCGGCGACGACGATTAGACTTCCCTTCCCGGTTTCGAAACTGCTCACAATTTTTGTTGCTGGCTGCTGCGCCCTCTTTGTTTGCACTGGCGCGCTTGCGCAGGAAACGCCATCCGCAAGCGCGAATCACAGCGTGTTCGTCGTATTTCTCGGCACGGGAATGCCAGCGCCGAATCCGCAGCGGCAGGGACCGTCGCTGGCGATTGTGGTGAACGGTAACGCGTACATCGTCGACGCTGGAACTGGAATCGTGCGCCAAGCTGCCGCCGCGTCCGATCGCGGCTTTCCCGCATTGGTGGCCGCCAGGCTCGATATCGCATTCCTCACGCACCTGCATTCCGACCACACGCTGGGACTGCCGGATTTGATCTTGACGCCGTGGGTAATGCATCGCACAGTTCCGCTGCAATTGTACGGACCGTCGGGCACGCAGGCGATGGTGGACAATATCGAAAAAGCGTACGCGGAAGATATAGACATTCGCATCCATGGACTCGAACACGAGGACACCACGGGTCATCAGGTTGTCGTTCATGAAGTAGAGCCGGGTGTGGTGTACACGGATGCGAACGTGAAGGTCACGGCATTCGCGGTCAAACATGGGAGTTGGAAAGAGGCGCTCGGGTATCGATTCGACGCGGATGGAAAGTCGATCGTGATTTCAGGCGACACGCGGCCTGCGGATAGCGTGGTCGAAGCGTGCAACGGCTGCGACGTGCTGATACACGAAGCCTACTCCGGCGATGCTGGCAACGCCGAAAGTGCGGCATATTTTTCAGCTTTTCATACTTCGGCGGTCGAACTTGGCGAGATTGCGATGAAAGCACATCCCAAGCTCCTCGTGGTAACCCATTACGTTTCGCTCGGCAAACCCGGAGAGGATGACGCTCGACTGGTCAACGAAATCCATGAGAAATTTCAC
>DATFQU010000308.1:0-4472 GCA_035264005.1 Candidatus Acidiferrales bacterium | reverse complement strand
CCGCTGGACGAGCAGAAGGCCGATGAAGGAATCGGCATGCACGCGCATTTGGAACAGAAAGAGGAAGTGAAGGCGGTGATGGCGGCGCTGCAGGAGTTGCCTGAGATCGACAGGACGATTCTGCTGATGAGGGCGCTCGATGACATGCCGTACGAGGAAATTGCCGCGGCGATGGATATTCCGGTGACGACGGCGAAAGTGAAAGTGCACCGCGCGCGGGCGAAATTGATGGAAGCGCGGAATCCAACGCGCGAGACATTAACGGTTTCAGGAGAAAGACGATGAGAGTGACACGAGAAGTGATGAAGGACTTGCTGCCGCTGTATTTTTCGGGCGAGGCGAGCGGGGACACACGCACGCTGGTCGAGGAATATTTTCGCGACAATCCGGAGTTTGAGCGAATTGCGCGGGGATCGGCGAGATCGCTCGAAATGTTGCAGACGACCGTGGCGGTCGCTCCGGAAGCGAAGAAGGAAAAGCGCGATCTGCAATCGGTGCACAAGGCGGCGTGGCGTCACAAATTGCATTTTGGACTGGCATTTTTCTTCACGCTGGTGCCGCTGGCGTTTGTGTACAGCAAGGGACATCTGGCGTGGATGATGGTACGGAACCAGCCATGGGACGCTGCGATTTATTGGCTGGCCGCGGCACTTTTCTGGATGCTCTACCTCGCACGGCCGCGACACCGAACGACAATGCTGATGGGGGCCATCTTCATCACGGTGATACCGCTGGTCATGCTGCATGGCTCCTGGGGCGCGGAATCTCACGTCAAGGGCTATCTCGGTATGCTCTTGGTGGCAGTCTTCTTCTGGTGCCTAGCGGCGATTCTTGTGACTCTGTACTTTGTCCGCGCACGAAGACGGACGGCGGTTCTGATGGTTGCGATTTTCACTACGGCATTTCCGATTCCGTTCTGGGTGTACTCGACACTGACCGGCACTCCGAAGATTCTGAGCAGGGAGCAATGGCCGCTCTGGGCGATGGGTGCGGTGATGTGGATTCAGTATTTCTGGCTGCGGCGGAAGGCAAAGGCGAACGCGAATGCGGATGAGGAGGAATGTTCCTGCTGATCACGGGAGTCGGTACATCGGCGCCCGCTCGGCGCCAACAGATGCGGATCGCCAGACGGGGCGGGCAAGCCCGCCCCTATGACTGGAAACGATACGACGCTCAGCGAGAGGAGGGTTTAGGCGGCGTGTGCGGCGCGGTGTGAGTTGCGGGATGAGCGGGCGCGGCGGGCACGACGCGAGCGGTGATGATTTTATCGAGCTTGGGAAAATTCTTCGCGAGGAATGCATTGCCCTGATTGGTGATCTGGTCCTGCATTCCCGTGGGCTGATCGCCGTAGCCGCCATAGAAAGATTCGACAACGGACATGCCTTCGGTAACTCTGCCGAATGGAGCGAATCCCATTGAATCGAGGCGCGCGTTGTTCCCGTAATTAATGAAGACCTGAGTGCTGCGCGAATTGGGCGCGGAGGATTGTGCGTAGGTGATGTAGCCCGGAAGATTGCTCTGCGTGACGGGATCGTCTTTGATGTTGGCGTTGGACCAGACTTTGCCGTAGCGTGGATCGGCGGGAATGCCAAACTGAACGACGAATCCTTGGACGACGCGGAAAAGAGTGGCGTCGTCGTAAAAATGATGCTCGACGAGATTGTAGAAACGGTCGGCGCCGTTGGGAGCCCAAGCGCGCGTGACTTCGATGGCGAAGTCACCTTTGGTGGTGTGGAAATGCACGTGATAAACGGCGGGCGCGGTGGCATGGAGCGAAGCAGGATGCAAAAGCGAGCCGGTTGTTGACATCGTTGTCCTCTTTCTGGTTTGAGTTGTTCTGTGCGTCGCGGTCTGGGCGGCAAGTGCAGGCGACGTCATCGCGCAAATACAGCCTAGGGCTGATACAAGCGCGGCCATTCGAAAAAGTTTCATTCCCCCTCCTGAAGAAGCGTTGCTTTCGTTCGCGACAGAGGTGCGTTGCGAAGAAAACCGGATTGGAGAGAGTAACTGGTGCGAGCAAAAAAATCAAAAGCTACGTGCAGATTTTGTGCGCACGGGCAACTGGCGCGGGATAACGATTGAAGCGCGAAGCTCGCTTCCCTGGTAGAAAACGCCGCTACTGATGACCGAAGAGGCTCATCTTGCGATAGCCGGGCGGCGGCTGGAAGAGCGACGGGTTTTGTGGACCGAGGTTGATGTCGCTAAAGACGATGTTGTCTCCCGTTTGGTCGTCGAGCCACTTTACGGGAAAGCCGTTCAGCTCGCGCGCGGCCCAAACGGTGCCCGTGCCGGATTTTCCCTTGTCGTTCGTAACGGTGATGCGGTACTTGTCACACATGTATTGACCGACTTGCTCAGTACCGATTTGCTGGCGGTCAATTTTGACGTTGGGCATGCGAGCGGCGCTGGCAATGTTCTGGGAGCTTGAAGCAAGAGACGGAGGCGCGCCAGCGGCCAGACCACCCGCGAGGGCCCCAAGATTGATCTCCATGTAGGCTTGCTGCTTGGGCATAACGCTCCAGATCACGCCGCAATCAAGACGCATAATCCCAATCATTTGATTGCCGTTCTGGGTCCCCTCGGTACGGAAAGCTCCGGGGACGGCGTAATACCTCATTTTGGTGACTCTGCCTTTGGAAGTGATGACCATTGTCGCGGCAAAGGGCCGAGAAGCGAAGTCCCATCCGCCGAGGGCAGACGCGTTGCCGGTGAGCACTTTTTCGACAGGAGAGGCAGTTGGGGGACCACTGCATGACACGGGCGCTCCCGGCTGGAAGGCAGGCATATTCGGTGGCGGGGATGTACCAGCGGTTTCGACGGGAGTCGGGGCAGCAGGCGGCGCGGCACCAAGGTCGGTGGTTTGCTGAGCTTCCTGGACGAAGGAAGCGGCGGCGCGGTGAGGTGGATCGGGTGGCTGGCCATTGCGGATGGTAGACATCATGCCCGGGCCGACGGAGACGCACTGCTGCTGCAAGTTGCAGAAATGGACTGAGCCTTCGAAATCGAGAACCTTGGCGACGTTGTTGTCGAAGGCGGGAGCGGCAGAAGTAGAGGATGCAGCGGCTTTGAGTGCGTCGGAGGCTTGCGACTGGACTTGAGCTGTGACCTTGGACATGGCATCGGCGAGCATCTGGCCGAGGGGAGATTTCTGGAAGTTGGGATTATTGATGTCGGCGGAGCCGATATTTTGGCTGTAGCCGTCGACGTTCACATTGACGTTGTTGAAGCCCTTCTTGGAGTCCACGTCGAAGGATTTGAGAACGCTACCATCGGCGCTGCGGACCATTTGGACCTCAATTTGGACTTCCGCGTCCACGCGTTTGAGCTGACCGCTGCTCGCACCGGGAATGTGGAAATGGCCGCCCAGTCCGCCGAGGCCGTGCGTGGATTCCTTGGCCTGAGCTTGCTGGATTACGGGCAGAACGACGATGGTGGCGTTGGAGGCTTGTCCTGATTGCGCGGCAGATTGCGAACTAAGAGGCGCGGTGGCGCCAGCGGCAGGAGAAATTAAGGCGGAGCTCATCTGACCGGACTGGCCGAGCTGGGTTGTGAGCTGCTGAGCAAGAGCGGAAGTGTTGGCGTCGGAGAGTGAAACTCCGGATGCGCCGGTGAATGGCAAAACGGCGACGTCAACTTTGGGAGTGGGAGCAGTGCCTTCGCCCTGCTGCAAGAAAAAATCGGTGCCGACGACGCCGATCGTAGCGACCTTCGTGTGAATCTGGAACGCGGCGCCGCTGCGAGTGAGCGGAACAACCTTGGCGCGAACGCGTCCGTAAGTCAGCTCAAGCTGGGTCTGTTGCGCGGAAGCGTCATGCTGAATGACGCGGAGACTGGAGTTCGAACCGACGTTGAGAACGGAGCCGTCGCCGAGCGCGATACGAGCGCGGGCCATCGGCTGCGTGGCGACGAGATCGTTCCAAAACACGGTAGCCTGGAGCGCGGCGACGAGGCGCTGATTGCCACGGTCAATATTGACCGCGGGAATCAGCTGCGAGATTTGGCCAGCGGACTGCGGTGCTTGCGAAAAAAGCTGCACAGACGAAATAGCGATGGCGAGAAGAGCCGTCAGCACGGCGAGAACAAACACGCGAAATTTCATGGCCGCCTCCAGGGTAAGGGGCCCGGCTACATCAAAGCGAGGTAGCGGCGGAGAGCCGCAGGATTTACGGGCAACGGGCGGAGGCTAGCGCAAGGATATGCGGGTGTCAAGACAGGAGCCGGTAAGTTCACGCGATGACTCGTCATTCCTGGCTCGTGGCTCGTGACCCGTGGCCAGCGAAAGGCATGACGGTTTGAAGCGTGTGCTGCGAATTAAAGCCGCAGAACTTCGCGAACCACGCGAAGCTCTGCGCTACAAATTCAAAAACAAATGCAGTGACAGAGTCAATTCATGACAGGCGAGACTGGTCAGCGGCGATGAAGGACTTGGTCGACTGCGCTGATGCAGTCGTCTAAGGTGACGCGCTCTTGTT
>DATFQU010000307.1:0-5322 GCA_035264005.1 Candidatus Acidiferrales bacterium | reverse complement strand
CATCGGGACTTACGGCGTAATGTCCTATTCGGTCAACCAGCGGCGCAACGAAATCGGCATTCGCATGGCTCTCGGTGCGCAACCAGCAACCGTCCTCCGTCTGATTCTCGGCAACGGCATGGCCATGGTTCTCGGCGGCATCGTCGTGGGCCTCGGGCTCTCGCTGTTGTTGTCCAAGAGCATGAGCTCGCTGCTCTACGGCATCGGCATGTTCGACGCGGCAAGTTTCCTCTCGACCGCGGCGCTCCTGATCCTTGTGGCGCTCGGCGCGTGTTTCATTCCCGCGCGCCGCGCTATGCGCGTGGATCCGATCGTTGCATTGCGTTATGAATGAGTCGTAAGAGGTTTTTGGTTTTGCTTTGATCGCTGACCGCTTGTAGGAGAACGCCCGAATGGGCACACTCATTCAAGACATCAGGTTTGCGCTCCGGATTTTCGCCAAGTCTCCCGGCTTCGCCATCGTTGCCATCCTTACTCTCGCCGTCGGCATCGGCGCGAACACCGCCATTTTCAGCCTGCTCAACGCCGTGCTCATCCGCTCGCTGCCGTACAAAGATCCCGGTCAGATCGTCTACGTCTTCACTCCCAGCCACGATCTGCCGCAAGTCCCTATCGAAGCCATCGGTCCCAGCAATGGAGATTTCTTCGATATTCAGCGGCAGGCGCATTCCTTCTCCGAGATCACTCTTTTCGATCAGCACTGGTTCAATCTATCCGCAGAAGGCGCGGCGCAACGCGTCAGCGGGGTATTCATTCGGTCAAACTTTTTCTCCACCTTCGGCGTCAATCCGCTCTTCGGGCGAGGTATAGAATCTGCGGATACCGAACCAGGGCGCGAACATGTCGCCGTCATCAGCTTCTCTCTCTGGCAGTCCACATTCGGCGCGAATGCGCAAGTTTTGGGGAAGAGCATCACTCTGGATGGCCAGATTTATCATGTGGTTGGTGTGATGCCCGCTTCCTTTGGCTATCCCAGCGGCAACGAATTGCCCTATTCAAACGCTGGCTCAACCCAAATCTGGCTGCCGATGGCTCTTACCCCGCAACAAAAAACCGACCGCGACAATTCCTCCAGCGATGCTGTTGCGCGCCTTCGGCCCGGAGTCACGCTGGGGCAGGCGCAAGCCGAAATGAATGCCATCATGCCTCGGCTCGATGCGCTTCATTCCGGCAACAATCCGTTTAAGAATTGGTATTGCGTTCTAAGGCCCTTCACTGAGACCGTAGTCGGCGGCGTGCGCCTTTTCGTTTGGCTTTTATTCGGTGCGGTGTCTCTGGTTTTGCTCATCGCCTGCGCCAATGCTGCAAACCTTCTTCTCGCGCGTGCCGCCGGCCGCACCCACGAAATGGGCCTCCGCTCCGCACTCGGTGCTCGCCGTGGGCGCCTCATCCGCCAGATTCTCACCGAGTCTGTGATGCTCGCCGTTGCTGGCGGCGTGCTCGGCGTCTATATCGCCTACGCCGCAATTCGTCTTCTGCTTCGCCTGAATCCGGGCAACATTCCGCGCCTTAACCAAATATCCATTGACCCGCGCGTTTTGCTTTTCGCGGTCGCGATTTCACTCGCCACTGGAATCGTCTTCGGCATTCTTCCCGCGCTCGGCGTTTCGCGCACCAATCTCAGCGAACTCCTGAAACAGGGCGGCAACAAAGGGGTCATCGGCGCATCAAAGCGCTGGCGTCACGTCCTGATCGTTGCCGAAGTAGCGCTCGCGGTCGTGCTGCTGACCGGGTCCGGCCTGCTCATTCGCAGCTACGTCAACCTGCAAAACGTCTCCACGGGTTTTTCCGACTCTACGCTCACTATGCACATCGCTCTCGACTCCCGCTACAGCAAGCCTGACCAGCGCAGCACCTTCTTTCACGCAGCCCTCGACAAACTCCGCACTCTTCCCGGCGTCGCTACGGTCGGCGCGACAGACGCCCTGCCGCTAAGCCACACGGAAGAAATGACAACGTTTTCCGTCGAAGGCTATCCGAACAAGAAAGACCAGATCGTCGATTCACGATTTGCCACGGACAATTATTTCCAGACCATTGGCACGCCCCTCCTCGCTGGCAGATTCTTCAGTGAGGCAGATCAAACGCCTAAGGCTCCGTCAGTCGTGATCGTGAACGAAGCTTTCGCCAAGGCATACTTCCCGGGCCGCTCCGCCATTGGCGGTCATATGTGCTTGTGCTATTTCACCAGTGGCGCTCCGGCGTGGTCCACAGTGGTCGGCGTTGTCGGCAGCACTCGCTTCTCCAATCTCGAAAACATCCCGCCCCCTCAAGTCTATTCGCCACTCTGGCGAGCGGACTTAGGCCAGGCTTACATCGCCGTTCTTACTTCCTTGTCCTCTGCGAGAATCGTTCCTGAGATTCGCAGCGCTGTGGCCTCGATTGATCCCACTCTCGCCGTCGCCGACATCCAAACCATGGACGAGCGCGTCTCCGATGCCAGCGCCCTTCGCCGCTTCCAAACTTCGCTCTTCGGAGTCTTCGCCGCCGTCGCGCTCTTTCTCGCCGCAATCGGCCTTTACGGTGTGATGGCCTACTCCGTCAAGCAGCGCACTCCGGAGATCGGCATTCGCCTCGCCCTCGGCGCCCAGCCTTCCAGCGTCATGAAGCTCATCGTTCGCCAGGGAATGATTCTCACCGTTCTTGGAATTGTCATCGGCGTTGCGGTGGCCTTCACTCTGACGCGCTTGCTCGCCTCGCTGCTCTACGGCATCGCGCCCACTGATCCTGCAACTTTCATTCTCGTGAGCGCCGTTCTTTTGGGTGTATCACTTCTCGCCTGTTACGTACCCGGGCGTCGCGCGATGCGGATCGAGCCTATCGAGGCCCTTCGTTACGAATAAATACTGTGTCCGATTGCGCGCAGTGATTCCCGCAGTCGGACAGGAGGCATCGTCGCCATTTCACCATTCGCGACTAACCTATTGACTCTAAATACTTTAGCCCGTTATTCTTCGGAATCTGATCTGCCCTACTACGACACAGGGGTGGTCCTATGAGCTCGCTGCTGCAAGACATTCGCTACGGCCTCCGGATGCTGGAAAAGGCTCCCGCATTCACCGCGATTGCAATCGTGACGCTGGCGCTCGGCATCGGCGCCAACACCGCAATTTTCAGCGCCGTCTACGGCATCGTCCTCAAACCACTCCCCTACGCCCATCCGTCGCAGCTCGTGCGCGTCGTCGGCTCCAAGATGATGGGCGACATGATGCTTCAGGGCGGCGTCTCTGTGCCCGCTTCGCGCGATATCCAAGCGCAGTGTCCTGCGATCGCTCAGGCGGCCACGTACACCAATGAGGATTACACGTTTACCGGCGCGGGCGTTCCCGAACATCTCGACGGCGTAACTGTATCCGGCAATTTCTTTTCGCTCCTTGGAGTCGGTCCGCTCTTCGGACGCACAATACTTCCTTCGGATATGACACCTGGCCACAACGAGGTCGTCGTATTGAGCTACGCAACTTGGAAGGATCTGTTTGGCGGCGACCCAGATCTGATCAATCGCAAGATCACGTTGAGCGGCAAGCAATACACGGTGATCGGCATCATGCCGCGCCAATTCGATTTTGGTAGCTCCGGAAAGCGCCCGGCGTGGACGCCGCGCGTTTCTTCGCCGGCCGAAAACGCGGACCGCGGCTCCATGTCGGTCGACCTCGTCGCTCGCCTCAAGCCCAGCGCAACAATTCCCGAAGTACAATCCCAGCTAAAGACCCTCTCCGCGCGCCTCACCGCCTCCTATCCGAACACCGATGCGGGTTGGCAGCTGCACGCCGACGCGCTCAAGGCATTCAGCGTCGGATATCTCAGTGAGCCGCTGCTGCTCTTGTTAGGCGCCGTCGGTTTTGTCTTGCTGATCGCCTGCGTCAATGTGAGCGGATTGCTTTTGGCGCGCGGCTGGGGACGCCAAAAAGAAGTCGCCATTCGCAAAGCCCTCGGAGCTACGCGCTTCCGCATCATCCAGCAGTTTCTTTGCGAGAGCATCTTGCTGGCGCTTGCTGGCGGTGCACTCGGCCTTTTGCTTGCCGTGTGGGGCGTTGCGGCGCTGCGTGCGATCGCGCCCGCGCAGACCCCTCGCTTGGATGAAGTTCATCTGAGCCCGCTGGTGCTTTGGTTCACTCTGGCCATCTCTGTGTTCGCCGGAGTTCTCTTTGGTCTTGTCCCCGCGCTCCAAGTTTCCTCGCGCCGCGTCGGTGCAACTTTGAAAGAAAGTTTCGGCGGCTCGTCCGGCTCGATTTCCAGCCGCCATCCTCGAAAATTGCGCAGCGCCCTCGTTGTCATCGAAGTCGCCCTTGCGGTGATTCTGGTCGTTGGGGCCACGCTCGTCGCGCGCAGCCTCGCTAAACTCGCTGGCGTAGCCATTGGCTTCCGCACCGACCATTTGCTCACGATGACCGTCAACTTCAGCAAGTCCGTCTGCGACACGAGCGCTAAGGAGAAATCCGCGCAGTGCGCTCTGGCCGAAAAAGAGCTTCTCGCTCGCGTGAAGTCAGCTCCAGGCGTTGAGAACGCTGCCGAAGCATCCGGTATTCCGTTCGTTACTAATGACATCGCCCTGAGCCTCAGCATCGAGGGCCAGGCACAGGCAGTGGCAGCCTCTAACGGCTTTCTTTTTTACCGCAACGTAACGCCGGAATATTTCTCTGTGATGGGCGTGCGTTTTCTCAACGGGCGCGCCTTTTCTGTCGCTGACATCCAGGGCTCCGAGCACGTCGCCATCGTCAACGAGACATTCGCGAAAAAGTATCTGTCGAATCAGCCTCTCGGCAAACGCTTCAGCAAGCAGAAAGATAAGAACGGCCAGCCTGAATGGATGACCGTTGTCGGCGAGATCGCGGACAATCGCGATTTCGCGCTCGAAGCCGACCCTCAGCCGGAGTTTTACGTGCCGCTCGCGCAATCGTCCGAGGTCTCGCAGCCGAACCTGATCGTCCGCACGGCAGCCGATCCTTTGACCGTCATCTCCTCGGTGAAAAGCCAGGCCGCAGCCGTAGATGCCAATGCTCCGCTCACCAACATGAAAACCATGGACCAGCTTGTTTCCGAACAAAAGGCCCAGCCGAGATTTCAGACGTTTCTCCTTGGCGCTTTCGGCCTGCTGGGATTCGTCCTCGCCATGGTGGGCATTTTTGGCGTGATCTCTTACGACGTCGGCCAGCGCACCCGCGAAATCGGTCTGCGTATGGCGCTCGGCGCGCAGCCCGGCAACGTTTTGCGCATGCTAATTCGCGAAGGCATGTGGCTCGTCGGCGCGGGAATCCTCGTGGGAATCGGCGGCGCGCTCGCCCTGAACCGCGTGCTGCGGAGTCTGCTTTTCGAAATCAA
>DATFQU010000306.1:0-12155 GCA_035264005.1 Candidatus Acidiferrales bacterium | reverse complement strand
ATCGCAGCGGGGCTTTTGGTTCTCCAGGCCGCGCTCGCGTTCGCCGCGGCGTGGGGCTTGCTCGAACGCCAAAGCTGGGGCCGCGTCGCCGCCATCATCGCAGCGGTTTTCTCGTTGTGGCACATCCCGCTCGGAACGGCGTTGGGCATCTACACGTTGTGGGTTCTGCTGCCCGCTTCGTCGGAGACGGAATACCGCAATCTCGTTCGCGTCTAACGTCCTCGACGGGCCGGCGCGCAGCCATTTGCGAGTTGGACACTTTTTCTCTTGCCCTGTGTTGCTCCGTCGTGCTTCGTGACGTACTGTGATTCGCATGGAACACACACCGAACGAAGGCGGGGCAGTGGCGGCGGGGGAAGTTTTTCGTCCCTACGAGCGGTTGGTCGAAATTACGGTCATGGGCAAGAGTTTTCTCGTGCCCGAACGAAACTCTCTTCTGCGTTGTTTTCAGTTCATCAGCCCGGAGACCATTCCATACGGCCGCTTCTGCTGGAATCAGGAATGCCAATATTGCAAAGTGAGCTGCCAGCTTCCCGATGAGGACCAGCCCAAGCCCATTCTCAGTTGCAAGTTCATGGTGTCGGCCGGAATGAACATCACCGAGCTTTCGCCCGAACTGATGTTCTGCTTGAAGAGCAAGCTCGGCGCATAGCTCCGCGACAACGCATCTCCTCTGATTCACGCGCCGTAACCGCGTCTTGCGCCTATGCCATGCGGGAACTCCTGGGGTCAACCGTCGTGTACAATGCTCCTTCGGAACCGTAACCTAACTACCGAACGGTGAATCGGGAGATCGCGAATGAGCAAGGCCTGGAAAATTATCGCTTATTTGGCCTGTGTTTCGATGGCGGGTCTGGCTATTGCAGTGTACGCGCTCTTTCACGGCTATTTTGATCGCGGGCACTTCGAGATCAAGCAATTTCAATGGTCTTCCACGAAGCAGGTGGCTATGCTCGCGGAACGCTGGGACGATCAGGCGCTAGGCGGGCTTGCGGATTTCGTGCTCGTCGGAAATCACGTATTCACTCCCGCCGAGCTTCGACACGCGTATTACAGCGATGCCGTTGTTTTCAATGCCGAGACTGACTGTCTCACGCTCCGCTGGGATGGCCCGAATAGGCTCATTATCAGGTGTAATGGCGCGACTTTAGACTTCCGGCACATTAATGCTGAGAACCAACAAGTCGGCAATGTTGCGGTTTCTTACGAGAATATCGCCTCGAAGTAGTACAACGCAAAACGCTCTCACTCACGAATGTGGTAAACTTCGCGGTTACAGACACAAGGCCTCTGGAGTTCCAATGAACGCTCGCTTCAAATTCTCTATCGGCGCAATCATAATTCTGGGGACGCTCGCCTGGCTCGGCTGGGTCGGCGCGTCGCAGAGCAAAACCTATTACCACACCATTAGCGAGCTTGGAACGCTTCAGGGATCTGCCCTCCAGCAGCGCATGCGCGTCAGCGGAAACGTCGTCGACGGCTCGATCGTTCGTCATCCTGGCCGCATCGACTTCACCCTCACCGAGCAAGGGAAGACTTTGCCGGTCAGCTACGTCGGCGATTCGCCCCTCCCCGACACGTTCAAGGGCGGCGCTCAGGCGTTGGCGGAAGGCAAGCTGGGACCCGACGGCCATTTCGTAGCCGATCAGGTCCAGGCGAAGTGCGCCTCCAAGTATCAGGCAACTCCAGGCGGACAGCCTGCCGGAGCCTTGCCCAAGTCCGAAACCCAAGCGTACCCCGAGTCGCAAAGTGCTGCGGGACCTCGCAGTTAATGGGAGCGATATAGCCTCGTGGACGTCATTGGCTCCTTCGCATTAGTCCTCGCGCTGCTTGCGGCGGGATATTCGCTTGTTGCAGGAATCATTGGCATCCGCACCCAGCGTCCGCTCCTTCTCAAAAGCGCGCGCAACGCTGGCCTTGCCATATTTCCTCTGGTAACGATTGCCGTCGCCAGCCTCCTGACGCTTTTCTTCGAAAACAATTTTTCCATCGCGTACGTCGTCGAACACAGCAACCGCGCGCTGCCTGCGTACTACAAATTTGCCGCGCTCTGGTCCGGCCAGGAAGGCTCGCTGCTGTTCTGGAGCTGGCTGCTCTCGATCTTTGCGTTCATCGCGCTTTTCTCGAACCGCAAAAAACACCCTGAACTGATGCCTTACGTCGCCGTCATTCTCGGCGGCATTCAGCTCTTTTTCCTGACGCTGAATAATTTCGTCGCCAGCCCCTTCGGCTTGGTCGGCGTGATTGGCGCCGCAGGAGCGCCGCACGTGGTCGCGCTCGCCGACGGCCACGGCCTCACGCCGCTCCTCCAATATTCGGAGATGGATATCCATCCGCCCATGCTCTACCTCGGCTACACGGGATGCACCGTGCCGTTCGCGTTCGCTCTCGCCGCGCTCCTCGGCAGGTACCCGGGCGAAAAATGGATTCACATCACGCGCCGCTGGACAATGGTCGGCTGGGCTTTTCTCAGCGTCGGAATCCTTCTCGGCGGCCACTGGGCTTATCAAGTCCTCGGATGGGGCGGCTATTGGGCTTGGGATCCCGTCGAAAACGCTTCGCTGTTGCCGTGGATTACTGAGACCGCCTTCTTGCATTCGGTGATGATGCAGGAAAAGCGCGGCATGATGCGCGTCTGGAACGTCTGGCTCGTCTTCATCACCTACATGCTCAGCATTCTCGGGACAACGCTGACGCGCTCGGGCGTCGTCAGCTCCGTTCACGCGTTCGCTCAGTCCTCCATCGGCTCGTGGTTCTTTTCCTTCCTCGCCATCATTTTGATCGTCTGCGTTGTCGCGTACTGGAAGAACCGCGATTACCTTCGCACCGATAATCAGTTGGATTCTGTCGTCTCGCGTGAATCCAGCTTCTTGTTCAACAATCTGATTCTGCTCGCTGCCTGCTTCGCCGTTCTGTGGGGAACGCTCTTTCCCGTTCTCACCGAGTGGGTGGAAGGCAACAAGATCACCGTCGGGCCTCCATTCTTCAATAAAGTGAATATCCCCATCGCGCTGTTCTTATTATTCCTGACCGGCGTCGGCCCGCTCCTCGCGTGGCGTCGAACCTCGCTTTCCAGCCTGAAGCGCAACTTTGCCTGGCCTCTCGCGGCAGGACTGTTCGCCGGAATTGTCGGCTTCGCGTTCGGCGATCGCGATATCTACGCGCTGGTCTGCCTGATCCTCGCCGTTTTCGTCACGCTCACCATATTTTCTGAGTTTTTCCGCGGCGCGCGCGTCCTCTCCGTTCGCAGCGGTGCAAATCTCCTCTCCTCCGTCGGCCAGCTCACCATGCGCAACACGCGCCGCTATGGCGGCTACATCGTCCACTTCGGGATGGTGCTGATTTTCATCGGCATTTCCGGGCAGGCATTCAACAAAAACGTCCAAAGCAAAATGCAGATTGGCTCGAGCATGAACATCGGGCCCTACACGCTCGTCTGCCAAAATCTCGATGGCGCCTCGAACGCCAACTACACCGCCGAACGCGCCACCATCGAAGTTTTCAAGGGCAATCGCTCCCTTATGATGCTCTTTCCCGAGCGCCGCTTCTATCTCGCCAGTCAGGTGACGCAAACAATCGTCGCGCTGCATTCCTCGCTCGCGCAGGATATCTACATCGTCTACGCTGGACGCAGTCCCGACGACAACGCTCCTGTCATCCACGCCTACATCAATCCTCTCGTCCGCTGGATTTGGCTCGGCGGCTTGGTTTTGGTCTTAGGCACCGTGCTGGCTCTCGTTCCAAGCCGCCAGCCGCAAATCGTGCTGCATGCCGAACGCGAAGCAGCGCCAGCCGCGGCCGGCGCTAGTGTGCCCGTCACGGTTCTTCAGGGGCACGACTGACATGCGCGTCAGTAAAAAACTCGCCGCGCTCTTCTGCGTTTTCGGTCTCGGCTTGCTCTTCTCAGTTCCCGCGCGTGCCCAGAACGAACGCGCCAAGGAACTCGGCACGAAAATCATGTGCATGTGCGGCGGTTGTACAGACGCAGCAGGGAAGTGCACCCACAGCGGCGGCGCGTTTGCCGGCCCCTGCCAAACCGCGCAGAACGAATTGAAGGAAGTCGCTGATCGCGTGTCCGCCGGCTCGTCCGATGACCTGGTCCTTCAGTCCTTTGTGCAGGAATACGGCCCCACCGTGCTCATCTCTCCTCCCACCAGAGGATTCGACCTTTGGGCGTGGCTGATGCCGTTCCTCGCGCTCCTAACAGGAGCCGTCCTCGTCTTATTCGTCGTCTCGAAATGGAAGCGCCGCACGGCGCTCGCTCCCGCGCCGAAAATTTCCCCGGAGCTTCTCTCGCGGGTTCGTCATCAGACAGGCGGCGAAAACGATGTCGATTGAAGCTGTCCTCGTCGCGTTAATCTGCGGGCTTCTGGCGCTCGCGACGTTGTGGTTTGTCTTCAACATCAAGCTCGATGCTTCCGACTTCGCGCCGCATCGCTCGCGTCTCGATCAATTGCTCGAGCGCCGCGACACAATTTACGACAATCTGCGCGACTTGCGTTTCGAGCACCGCGCTGGCAAATTCTCTGAGGAAGACTACGAAGCCATGAAGCGCGCTCTCGAAGTCGAAGCCGCGCGCGTCATCGCCGAAATGGACACGCTGACCGGCGCCGCGCCGACCGCGGCCACGCGCCAAGCCATGTCGGGAAAGTCGCGATAGAACGGGGATCAGTTTAGGACAAATGTCGCCGTCAAACAAAATGCGCGCTTATAAATCTGTACGCAAATCCGCGTGGTTGTGCGGCGCGCTCACGTGCGTCGCAACGCTCCTTTTCGCCGTCGCCCTCCCCGCCTCCGCAGGAACTGTCTCCGGCACCGTAAAGAATGGCACCACCAACCAGCCTGTCGCGCACACGGACGTCATCCTGCTCCAATTGCAGGGCGGCATGCAGGCCGTCGCCACCGTAAAAACCGACGCTTCCGGCCATTTCACCATCAACAACAGCGTCCTCGGAACGGCCCCTATGCTTCTCCGCGTTCCGTACAAGGGAATTTTCTATCACCAACCCGTGACGCCAAACACGCCTACCGTCGACGTCACCGTCTACGAACCGACGCGCGATCCGAATTCCTTCGCCGTCACTTCGCGCGCGATTATTCTCCAGCCCAAAGGCTCTGATCTTGTCGTCGGCGAGGAATACACCATTCAAAACCAAACTCATCCGCCCGTCGCCTTTTACCTTAAGGACGGCAGCTTCCGCTTCGACGTTCCTCAGGGTGCGCAGGTCAATCAAGTGTCCGCATGGGATGCGAGCGGCATGCCTGTGATTCAGGGCACCATCGACAAAGGCAATGGCGTCGAAGCCGTCGACTGGCCATTCCGCCCGGGCGAAAACGGCGTCCGCGTTTCCTATCAGCTTCCGTACACTTCGAATCAGGCCAGCATTCAAGCGACTTCGGCTTACAACGTCCAGCGCGTGATCCTTGCCGTCCCGCCCGGATTGCAAGTTTCTGCCGCCGGTTTCTCTCCCGCTGGCAACGAACAAGGCTTCGACATCTACACGCGCGACGCCGTCACCGCGAACACTCCGCTGGCAATCTCCGTCTCAGGCACAGCGTCCGCGCCGCCGGCAAACGATTCTCAGGATCCCTCCACAAATTCCCGCGCTGCCACCGCGGACGACGCTGCAACCACTGCGCTCCCACCGCGTCTCGACAACAACTTGAAATACATTCTGATCGCGGGTTTCGCCGGGCTGTTCATTCTCGGCGTGATTTTCCTATGGAGGCGTCCCGTCGCCCAAACAGCCACAGCCGTTCCCGCAGGCGTTGCAACCGCTGCGTCTCCCGACATTGCAACTGCGCCACGCGTACCATCTGCGCAGACTTCACCACCAGCCACGTCCACCGAACAAGTCGAGCGCGAGGCCACGCGCAGCCTCGACGAACTGAAAGAAACGCTCTTTCGCTTGGAGCTGCGCCATCAGGCCGGGACCATCACCGACCAGGAGTACACTCGCGAACGCGAGCGCACGCAAAAAATCTTGCGCGATCTTTTGAAGGGCTGAGCGCCGCACCTTGCCTGCCGCGTCACCGTCCGCTTCACTCGGCGTCACATTCGAACAAGTCGAAAAGCGTTACGGCACATTCGTCGCGCTGCGAAAAGTTTCCCTCACGATTTCGCCGGGCGAATGCGTCGCGCTCCTCGGCCCCAACGGCTCAGGCAAAACCACGCTCCTGAAAATGGCCGCCCTGCTGGTCAAACCAACGTCTGGCTGCGTGACTTTCCCAGGCCTCGACGCGAATAACTCAGCCGCAATTCGCCGCCAGATTGGCCTCGTCGGCCACAACACGCTGGTCTACGATGACCTCACCGCGAAAGAAAATCTCGAACTTTTCGCGCGCCTCTACGCTCTCGGCCGTCCCCGCGAACGCGCCACCGAAGTTCTCGAAGCCGTCGGCCTCACCTCTCGCGCCGACTATCTTGTCCGCACTTTTTCTCGCGGCATGCGCCAGCGCGTCGCCATCGCCCGCGCACTCCTCGCCTCGCCTTCGCTCCTGCTCCTCGACGAACCCGCCGCCGGCCTCGACCGCCAGGGAATTCTCTGGCTCGTCGAAACGCTTTGCACCTTACGCGTGCAAGGCTGCACCATCATCATGAGCACTCACACGCGCAATGAAGCCGCGGGCATTTTCACCCGCGCTGTCGCAATCTCCAAAGGCCGCGTGGAACGCGACTCCGCATCCGAAGGCAATCCGCGCGCGCTTCTCGAAGAACTCGAGGTCAGCCGCTGATGGACGCCGCCCGGGCCGCCGCGATCATTCTCCGCAAGGAAATTCGCGCCGAGATGCGCACGCGCGAGCTCCTGCAAACCACTGTCACCTTCGTCATCATCGTCGTCGTGCTTTTCAGTTTCGCGTTCCAGCACTCCGCCGTGGACGCGCGCCAGTTCGGCCCCGGGTTGCTCTGGATCGCCCTGCTGTTCGCCGGCTCGTTGATGCTCAATCCGTCGTTCGCGAAGGAGCAATCGAACGACACTATCTACGGTCTGCGCATGGCGCCGGTCAGTCCGTTTTCCATTTATCTCGGCAAAATGCTCGCGAACCTGCTCTTTCTCGCCCTCACGGAAGTCGTCCTGTTGCCCGTTTTCGCCGTGCTCTACAATGTCTCTCTATGGCCCGTCCTCGGACGCCTCATCATCGTTCTGGCCCTCGGCACCTTCGGCATGGCCGTCACTGGCACGGTCTTTTCCGCCGTTGCAACCCAGGCGCGCATGCGCGAAGTGCTGCTCCCGCTCTTGCTCTTGCCGGTCTTGGTGCCATTGCTGATTGCCTCCGTGGAAGCCACCGCCGAGCTTTTCGCCGACGCGCCTGTTTTGGACCGCACCTGGCTTGCGGTTCTCATAGCGTTTGATATTGTTTTCTTCGTAGCAGCTTGGCTGCTTTCAGATTATCTGCTGGAGGAGTAGCCTAAGACTCGCAAACACAAACATGGCGAACTCATGAAACGTCGCGGAGTCACAACTCTCATCCTTGCCGGCCTGTTCTTTTTCGCGGGCTACGCCGTCTTTTTCATCGCGCCCGACGAAGCCACCATGCACGCCATCCAGCGCATTTTTTATTTCCACGCTTCCTCCGGTTGGGCAGCAATGGAAGGCACATGCATCGTCTTTTTCGCGAACGTCGCCTATCTCTGGAAGCGCCAGCCCAAATGGGACTGGCTCGCCGTCTCCGCCGTCGAAGTCAGTCTCGCATTTTGGTCCGTCGTCCTCATCACCGGACCGATCTGGGCGCATCCCGTCTGGGGCGTTTGGTGGGCATGGGACTGGCGCCTGACGTTGACGCTGATTCTCTGGGTTTTGTACGTCGCCTATCTGATCCTGCGCACGCTTATCGACGATTTCGAGCGCCGCGCCGCCTCTTCCGCCATCTTCGGCATTTTCGTTTTTCTCGGCGTCCCGCTCGACTATCTTTCGATTCGCATCTGGCGCACCCAGCATCCGCAGCCCGTCTTATTCGGCGGCGCGGACTCCGGCCTCGACCCCACCATGGCGAAAATCTTTTTCTTCTGCAGCGCGCTGATGACTCTTCTCATGGTTGTTCTCGTCGTTCACCGCTATCGCCTCGAATCCCTGCGCCACGAGGCCCAGGAACTGCGCCTTGTCCTCGACGAGAATGAAGACGAGGCCGCGAACGCGGTCGCGCGCGGAAACAAGCGCCCGTCCGGCGCGCCGATCACCGAGAATTTATAGGAGAGCTGCTATGCAAAACTTCGAGAGTCTTTTTGCCGCCTACCTGGCATTTTGGGCGATCTTTTTCATCTACGATTTCACCGTCGCGCGCCGCCTCGCCCGCGTCGAAAAAGACCTCGCCCAGATGAAACAGCAGATGCCCCCACGGTGAATGCGCTCGAAATACAGGGCAGGGAACTGAACTCCGTGGCCGCGCGAAAGAAAATCGGCGTAGTCCTCTTCCAGCTCGGAGGCCCTGACCGCCTCGACGCCGTCGAGCCCTTTCTCTACAACCTCTTCTGCGATCCCGAAATCATCAACTTCATGGGCGCAAGCGTCGCCCGCAAGCCTCTGGCAAAACTCATTGCTTCACGCCGCGCTCAAGTCGTCCGCGAACACTACCAAGCCATCGGCGGCGACTCTCCCATCGTCGACCTGACGAATCGCCAAGCGCACGCACTTGCGTCCGCGCTCCAGCCCGATTTCGATGCTCGCGTCGTCGTCGCCATGCGCTACTGGCATCCCCTCACCGAAGAAGCCATCGCACAACTCCGCGACGAGTCCCTCGAGCAGTTAATTCTCCTCCCGCTCTATCCGCATTACTCCTTTGCCACCACCGGCAGCAGCCTCAAAGAATGGCAACGCCTCTACCGTAGTAATGGCGTGAGCCCTTCCGTGAAAATGATTAATGATTTTCACGCCCACCCGTTCTACATTGCGGCCCTCGCCGAACGCGTGAACGAATCGCTTGACGCAATGAATCAACCCAACGACGTGCACCTGCTCTTCAGCGCGCACGGCCTCCCGCTCAGCCTTGTCGAAAAGGGCGACCCTTACCCTCAGCAGATCGAAGAAACCGTCAAACTGCTTCTCGCTGCTGGCGGCTGGCCCAACCCGCACACTTTGTGCTACCAAAGCCGCGTCGGCCGCCAAAAGTGGCTCGAACCCTCGCTCACAAGCACCATCGACAAACTAGCCTCCGAGGGCGTCCGCCGTCTCCTCGTCATTCCCATCTCCTTCGTCACCGAACACATCGAAACGTTGCACGAAATCAACATCGAAGCGCGCGAGCACGCCGAAGCCCGCGGCATCACCGAATTCCGCATGATGGCTTCGCTGAACGATTCGCCCGCATTCATTCGCGCCCTCGCCGATCTCGTCACCACTGCCGCCAACGCATAAATGTATGAACACCCGCCGCAAATCGGCCGGAATTTTCGCGCAAACAACTGGCGGGAAATCCTTGACACTGCGTGACGGTCATCATATAAATTCTCTTTGCTTCGCGCTTCATAATTTCATTTTCATAACGCGCGCCAAGCATTGCTAATCGATGCCGGAAAAAGCTGACTCGAAGCCTGTCGAGAAGTCTGCCGCTCCCGCAGCAGCGCCTCCCGCTGTTGCCAAATCCAATTCTTCCAAAGACATCGACCGCACTCGCCGCCGCTTCATCTGGACTTTCTTGTGGGGCTACCTCGGTGTCAATTTTCTTATGTTCCTGCGCTACTTTTTCCCGCGCGCTCTCTTTGAGCCGCCCACTGTTTTCAACGCAGGCTACGTTGCCGACTACAGCCTGGGCGTCGACCAGCGCTACCTGCAGTCCAATCGTTGCTGGGTCGTGCGCGAACCGGGACGCGTGTTTGTGATTTTCGCGCAGTGCACTCACTTGGGTTGCACTCCCGACTGGGAACAGGCCCAGAACATTTTTCACTGTCCGTGTCACGGCAGCGAGTATGACAGCGAAGGCATCAACTTCGCCGGCCCTGCACCGCGTCCGATGGACCGCTGCCACGTCGACATCGATCCTTCGGGCCAGATTGTCGTAGACACCAGCCAGCGCTACATCATGGATCCGGCCGCTGGCACAAACCAATTCAACGACCCCGGCGCTTTCATTAGCGCCTAGTTCAGATTTTTTTCGCAAAGGCGGAAGAGAAGAAATGGCGGCGGACCAGAAAGACGGGAACGACAAGAAGACAACCGTTCTCGAAGACCTGAAGGGCCTTCCAGAGGTCGTCAAGGTCAAAACTCAAGAGCAGGTCGAGGAGCTGAAGAAGCCTCAAGAGACCCAGCTCTACCGTTCGATCTTTCGCATCAAGCATGACGAAGAGCCGCGCAACCGCGCTCTTTCCACGCTCAATAATCTTTTCTTCCACATCCACCCCGCCAAAGTAAATCGCGACGCGACCCGTTACGGTTACACCTGGGGCATGGGCGGAATCACTTTCTATCTTTTCATCGTTCTGGTTTTCACCGGCGTTTGCCTGATGTTTTATTACCATCCGACAAAGGTACAGGCCTTCCGCGACATTCTCTATCTCGAGAACGACGTTCCATTCGGCCGCCTGCTTCGCAACATGCACCGCTGGGCTGCGCACCTGATGGTCATGGCCGTATGGCTGCACATGTTCCGCGTCTTCATGTCCGGCTCTTACAAGCGTCCTCGCGAATTCAACTGGTGCGTCGGCGTATTGCTCATGGTTCTCACGCTGCTGCTCTCGTTCACCGGATATTTGCTGCCGGACGATCAGCTTGGCTTCTGGGCCGTCACTGTGGGAACGAACATGGCGCGCGCAACGCCTTTGCTTGGCCATCAAGGCCCGTTCGGCCCGCAATTAGGCATGACTCCGTACAACGACGTCCGCTTCGCGCTTCTCGGCGGCTCGATCGTCGACGCGAACGCGCTGCTTCGCGCATACATCTGGCATTGCATCGCAATTCCGTTGATTGCTTCCGTCTTCATGGGCGTGCATTTCTGGCGCGTCCGCAAGGACGGCGGCATTTCAGGCCCGTCGCCTGTCATGCTCGAATCGGAAACGAAGGCGTAACGAAATTCTGTTTAGCGTCTGTTGAGCAGGGAACTGGAATTTTCCAGAGCAGCACAAGGGGTGATCGCTAACGATGTTCGGTGATTGGCATCAGCTCTGGGTCATCATTTCCACGCCGGATAACATTCCCATCGTGGCCATGCTCGGCCTCGTGCCGTTTTTCACCTGGTTCGCCTTCCACAACATGCTGGCGAACGACCGCCTGATCGCCCAGCTCGAAGCCAATCCGCAACTCGCGCGCACTCATCATCGCACCACGTATCCTTACAGCTCCCGCTGGGAACGCGAACTGCACACCAATCCGTTCCTGATGCGCAAAGAACTTCTCGCCGCTATCATCATCACCATCATTTTGATGATCTGGGCGCTTTGTCTCAACGCGCCCCTCGAAGAGCCCGCGAACGCCAGCGTCACCATGAATCCTGCCAAGGCCCCGTGGTATTTCCTCGGCCTTCAGGAAATGCTCGAATATTTCGATCCTTGGATCGCCGGCGTCATCGTTCCAACGCTCATCATCATCGGCCTCATGGCCATTCCGTACATCGACGCCAATCCGCTCGGCAACGGCTATTACACCTATCACCAGCGCCGCCACGCCGTTTGGACTTTTCTGATCGGCTTCGAAGCCATCTGGCTCGTCCTCGTTTGCATCGGCACGTTCATTCGCGGCCCCGGATTCATGTGGTATTGGCCTACGCAAACTTGGGACCCGGATCGTGTCGAATTCAACGTGAACCGCAATCTCGATCAGATTTTCGGCGTCAACGGCCATTGGTTTGCGCACATCATTCCTGCGAGCTGGCACGTCGACCCGGCCATCGTTGCGCGCGCGCTGTTCGGAATTATTCCCATGGTCGTCTACGGCGTTCTCGCCGCGCTTTTCATTCACTGGATCTGCAAACGCACCGCCTACAGCCGCAAGATTTACAGCAAGATGAGCATTTTGCAGACAGTGACCATGTACATTTTTCTGATCACCATGCTGTTCGTGCCGGTCACGATTTTTCTCCGGCTGGTTTTCCGCATTAAGTACATTTGGGAGACGCCTTGGTTCAGCATTTAGCAGAGCGCGATCTGTCCCGCGCCATTGTCATTCCGAGCGGATGCGGCGAGCGTCCAGCGAGAGATCTGCATTTGAATGACTTGGCGGCACGGT
>DATFQU010000305.1:0-11583 GCA_035264005.1 Candidatus Acidiferrales bacterium | reverse complement strand
AGCGAATCACGACGCGACTAAATTGTGGAATCATTGGCTATGTGTTTCGGCAAATCCGCCAGAGAGTCGAGCAATAAATCCGGCGGGAGTTGCGGCTTCATCTGCCCGAGCCCGTAGGTCACACCGCACGCAAGTGTGCCGGCGTTGCGCGCCGTTTGAATGTCCACTTCGGAATCACCGACCATCATCAGTTCGTGTGGAGCGATTTCAAAATCTCGCAGCAATGTTTGTAATCCGATCGGATCGGGCTTCTTTTTGTCGAAACTGTTTCCGCCATACACGAATCGAAAATAACTTTTCATGTTGAGTCCGGCGATGATTGCCTCGCTGAATTTCACAGGCTTGTTCGTGAGCACGGCGAGCGAGCGGCCGCGAAGAGCGTCGAGGCACTCGCGCACGCCGGCATAAGGAACGGTGTTGTCGAGCATGTGTGCGCGGTAATAATCGAGAAAATGCACGATCCCCTTTTCGATTTCATCTTCTGAAGCACCCTCACCCAGCGCCCGTTTCAAAAGCACAGGCACGCCGCCGCCGACGTAACCGGCAATCTGTTCATGTTCGAGCGGCTGGCGGCCAAGATGAACAAGTGTTGCGTTGACGGAGAGCACCAGGTCGAGTTTGGAGTCGATGAGTGTGCCATCAAGATCAAAGACAAAGGCCCTTATACCCGAGAATCGTTTGCCGTTTTCAAACATAGAAGACAAGTTAGCACGATAAGAAAGATTTTTCAGGCCAGCTTCGTAAGGCGTCATCACGAAACACGCAAATCGGTATACACAATTTGCATCGAGTTGGAGCCAACGCATGAGCTTGTTACAATTGCGCGCCTGCGCGAACGAAAACGGGCAAACGGAAAATACGTGGCAGAGATTTCTCCATTCCGAGCTGTTCGATACAACACGCAACGCATTGCGCTTGAAAAAGTGCTGACGCAGCCCTACGACAAAATCACGCCGGAGATGCAGGAACGGTATTACGCCGCTAGTCCGTACAATTTGATCTCGATTGAAAAAGGAAAAACGCTTGCGGGAGATTCGGCGGCGGAGAATGTATACACGCGGGCGGCGAAGAAATTCGGGGAGTGGCTCGCGGAAGGAATTTTGGTTCAGGATTCGGAGCCGGCGATCTATGCGTATTTTCAGAATTACACGTTGCCAGGGACGGGGCCAGGAACGGGGCCGGGAGCGAACCGACGGCTGGAGCGGCGCGGCTTCATCGCATTGGGAAGGCTGGCGGATTACAGCGAAGGAATTGTTTACCGCCATGAGCATACGCTGACGGGGCCGAAGGCCGACCGATTGGAATTGCTGCGGCAAACACACTGCCAAACAGGGCAGCTTTTTTTGCTGTACGACGATCCGGCGCGAGAGGTGGACGCGATTCTGGAAGAAGTCGCGAAATCGCCGGCCACCGCGGAAATGCGCGACGAATACGACGTGCAGCACAGGCTGTGGATGATTGCCGATGCAGCGCGCGTTCAGAAAATCGTGGAATCGATGGCGGCGAAAAAATTGGTGATTGCGGACGGGCATCACCGGTACGAAACCGCGCTCGTGTACCGCAGCGAATGCCGCGCGAAGGCCGGAAAAATTGACGCGGATGCGCCGTACGAAAAGGCGATGTGGACATGCTTCAACGTGAACCAGGAGGGGCTGACGATTTTGCCGACGCATCGTTTGGTTCGCGACGTTGCGGGATTTTCGGTGGAGAAATTTGTGAAGGCGGCTTCGGCGTATTTCAACTGGTATTCGTATTCGTTCGCGTCGGCGAGCGAGAAGGAAGAAAGTTTTGCGGAGTTCCGGCACGACCTGGAACGGCGAGGGCGCGCAGGACACGCGATCGGATTTTATGCAGGCGACGCGGGATTTTATTTGCTGGTGCTGCGAAACGCGGCGGAGCTGGAGCGTTTGCTGCCGGACATGACTCCGGCGCAGAGACAATTGGACGTGGTGCTGCTGCATCGGTTGCTGCTGCACAGGTGCCTGGGAATTACGGCGGAAAAAGTAACCGCGGAGACGAACGTCAGCTACGAGCGGGAGACGGAGCGGGCGATTGCGGCGGTTGATGGGAAGAAGGCGCAGGTGGCGTTTCTGCTGAATCCGGTGAGGGTGAAGGAAGTGATGCAAATTGCGCTGGGCGGGGACGTGATGCCGCAGAAATCCACCGATTTTTACCCGAAGCTGCTGAGCGGGCTGTGCATTTACGACGTGTGAACAAGACCGCCGAAGGTCGGTTCGTCGGCTATGGAAAATGGAATTCACCGCAAAAACAGACACAGAAAAAACCCATTTCCAGTCCCGATTAGAAAAATCTAAGCCTTTGATTTTCAGGTAGTTGATGAAAAATGACTGACGTTTTGCGTCCCGATTAAAAAAATCACAGATTTGGGTAGAAAAGTTACTTCGGGGCGGAGAAAGAAGTCCTAGGCGGCGAGGAAACGCCACCGAGGCGCTCCCATTTGGGGAAAAGCTGAGGCGAAGATTGAGTTCGGTATCATAAACAGGAAGCTACCTATACCATAGGTTAATGAGAAAAGCAAGAAAAAGCGACACCGCCCCCGCGCCGATTACGTCGGAACGGCAGCACGAGGAGTACGTCTCCGTCCTCGAAAAACTGGCGAGCAAGGAGCACCCGACAGGTGAAGAAGAGAAGTATGCGGAGGTATTGCTGACGCTAATTGAAGCGTATGAAGAGGAACATCACTCCGTTCCGGATGCTTCGCCAGTGGAAGTGCTGCGCGCATTGATGGGTGCGAACGGTCTTAAGCAGAAAGACCTCGCAGCGATATTTGGCTCTGAGAGCATCGTGTCTGAAGTTCTGCACAAGAAACGTGAGATCAACAAAGTCCACATCGAGAAGTTGAGCAAACGATTTCACGTTTCGCCAGCAGTGTTTTTCTAAAACAGGACAGTCGAGGGGTCGTTCCCGTTGCACCCGCTGATCCTATGGCTGGATTCCTCGCGCGATCATCTGCGCTTTGTAAAACTGAATTCCCTCGTCGACGATCTCCCGGAACCTTTTGTCATCAGCAAGAGGCATAGTTTTATTGCACATGCCAAAAATGTCCGCAAAATACTGGAACGCGTTTCGGAGATAATGAGGCACGTATAAGTCGCTCTGAATCGCCAGAGCTCGCTCGTTTTCTTCCTCTCTTCTTTCCGCATGGGCGATCATAGGGAAAAATGCCATGACATCTGAATGCTCGACCCCGGAGAGCGGTTCGTAGGCTTCTACGTAGTGCTGCTCCAACTCAACTTGCTTGAAAAGGTCGCGAATAGTGTTAGCTTCCGGCTGATACCAGTGCTTCACCATTTGAGTGCGGCCTTTCCCGTCCTGGTATTCAAATTGCGCCTTCTCGGCAGCGTAGCGCTTATGAGTTTCTGGAATCCAAGCCTGCGGGAATCTGGCCTTCGACTGCTGAGAAATCCGATACATCTGAACCCAATACCAAGCGAGATATCGCTTCCCTCTCTTAGTCGGGTCGAGAGAAATCCAGCGAGTCACCGCCATAAGATTGAGGAGGCTCCTTAACACGACTGCTGCGTCTTCGCACGAGGCGATTTCGCAAAGTCTGCGCACGGAGTCAAAAGACTTGAATGCCCTCGGGCAGATGAGCTGAAGAGAAGCGTAGTATGCATCAGTGGCAAGGCCCTTGTAATTACGGAGAGCCTCTTGAGCGAACATGAAGAGACGGTAGACATGGTCGAAGTAAGGTTGATGTTTCGTGTAAATGAACTGTTTGAACTGGTCTTCATCAATGGGTAGGGATCCCATGATTCGCGAACCGACTAACGGACTGCCGGTACAGAAGGAGATGCGACTACCATTGGGGCGGGCTGGCGGCGGGGGTATTTGGTGGAGACGTAGTCATCCACGAGTTTTTGGAAGGCGGCGGAGAGCTCGTCGTAAGTGCCTTTCAACGTGACGAATTTTTCGCCGTCGATGTAGACGGGGCAGCTTGGCTCTTCGCCAGTGCCGGGGAGGCTGATGCCGATGTTGGCGGCGCGGGATTCGCCGGGGCCATTGACGATGCAGCCCATGACGGCGAGCTTCAGTTCTTCGACGCCTTCGAACTGCGTCTTCCACTCGGGCATTCTGTCGCGGATGTAATTCTGAATGCTTTCGGCGAGTTCCTGAAACGTGGAACTGGTGGTGCGTCCGCAGCCGGGACATGCGGTGACGCTGGGCGCGAAAGAGCGCAGGCCGAGGGCCTGGAGAACTTCGCAGGCGGCGTAGACTTCGTCGCGGCGGTCGCCACCGGGGCGGGGAGTGAGCGAGACGCGGACGGTGTCGCCGATGCCTTCGGCGAGAAGAACGCCCATGGAGGATGCGGACCAGACGAGGCCCTTTGCGGCCATGCCGGCTTCGGTGAGACCGAGATGCAGAGGCTGGTCGGTCTTGCGCGCGAGTTCGCGATAGATGCTGATGAGGTCGCGCGGGCGGGAAACTTTGCAGGAGATGATGATTTGATCTTTGCGCAGGCCGGAGGCGAGAGCGAGTTCAGTGGACTGGAGCGCGGAGATGACCATGCATTCGTTGATGATTTCCTCGGAGGTGAGGCCGAGGTTGCGGTCGGTGTTCTCCTGCATTTTCTGCATGACGAGCTCTTGATTGAGCGAGCCGCCATTGACGCCGATGCGGACAGGTTTGCCGTTGTCGACGGCGACTTTGCAGATTGTGGAGAATTGCTCGTCGCGGCGCGCGCCTTTGCCGACGTTGCCGGGATTGATGCGGTATTTGTCGAGGGCCTTGGCGCATTCGGGATATTTGGTGAGAAGAACGTGGCCGTTGTAGTGGAAGTCGCCTATGAGAGGCGTGTCGCAGCCAGCGTCGAGGACGCGGCGCTTGATTTCAGGAACGGCGGCGGCGGCTTCGGGAATGTTGACGGTGACGCGGACGAGTTCGGAGCCGGCCTGAGCGAGTTCGAGATACTGCTTGGTGGTGGAGGCGGCGTCGGCGGTGTCCGTGTTGGTCATGGACTGGACGACGACGGGCGCGCCGCCGCCGACCTGGACTTTGCCGACCTTTACGCCGACCGTTTTGTGGCGCTGCGCGATTGCGGGTTCCATGTGTGTGTCCGTTGAAATCGCTAAAGCCAAAAACAAAGCCCCAAATGCGTAAATGCAATTCTAACGGATTTTGTAACGCGGATGCTAGTTGGATGCCGGGTTCTGATTCCTCGTTGGAGGAGGGAAAGGCTGACAACCTTGCGTGGGTGAAACGCGCAAAAGGAAAAAAGCACAGACGTCTTTTTGGCACGGCTAAAGCTGTGCCCTTGAGCTGATGCGGGATGCCAGCTAAGGAGTGTTGATTGTTGCGGCCGACTGGGGCTGATTCTCAAGCGCAGCCAGTTGGTCGCGGAGACGTGCCGCTTCGTCGCGGTCGTTCGCAGCCTGGATGTGATACTTCTCGGCGCCGACGGTTCCGATGGCTTTGAAAATTTTGCTGATGCCGTCAGTTTTCCCTTTATTCATAGCTTCGAGTTGCGCCGCGATGTCTTCCTGGTATTGGGCGTCAGCTTCGACTCCGTCAATGCGAGCCTGAAGATTGCGGATGTCCGCCCAGCGCCGAGCTTGTTCGGCCGCGGCGTCATGGACAGCCAGAGTGGCGTTTTGGTAGTCGCCGTCTTCCTCAAGATCCGAGGTGAAGTCCTCGACGTTGTTTTCACCGTTGACATTGCCCTGATCGGCAGACAGTTGGTACCAGGTCATCGCGCGGGAATCGTCCTGCTGGACACCTTGGCCGTATTGATACATCCAGCCGATCTGATTTTCCGCGTCGCCGTTGCCCTGGACGGCGGCTTGAATAAACAGCGACATCGCTTTGGCGTAATCCACCGGGACGCCAGGGCCGCCGTGTTGATAGATGAAGCCCCTGTTCTCCTGCGCCTGGGCGTTGCCTTGGGCTGCGGCTTTGGAAAACCAGGAAAGAGCTTCGGCGTAATTCTGCGGCTGGCCCCAGCCTTGCTCCGCCAGGAAGCCTAGCTGGTTTTCGGCGTCGGAGTCACCGTGATTGGCGGCACGGGTGTACCAAGCGATGGCCTGAGCATAATCGCGCTTCACTCCCTGTCCGGACTGGTAGAAATAACCGAGTTCCTCTTCTGCATCGCCAAGATTCTGCGCGGCCGCTTTGCTGTACCAACTGAAAGCCTGCTTGTAATCGCGATGCACGGAGAGGCCCGCCTTGTACATGCCCGCGAGATGATACTCCGCGAGCGCGTAGCCCTGATTTGCCGCGAGCCGGTAGTAATTCACCGCGCTCTTGTAATCCTCGGGCAGGCCAAGATTGTGCTGACACATGGTGCCGAGCTGATTCTGCGCGGGAGCGTATCCCTGTGCAGCGGATTTGCGATACCAGGCGACAGCCTGCGCATAATTGAGTGTCGCGTAGCGCCCCTGAAAATAAAAATTCCCGAGGGCGAATTGCGCCTGCGCGTCGCCCGCAGTGGCTGCCGCGAGGAGAGAGTTGGAATCGGCACCGGGCGGTGCGGAGGTTTGCGCTGAAAGCTGCGGCGGCGCCAGGTCTTGCGCTTGCGCAGAGGCAGCGAGCATGAACACGAACAAGGCCGCTCGGATGACGGAAGTGCGAAAGCTCATGGAGATTTTCCCTTCCACGAGCTTGGCAGACCGAAGCTCATATAACGATAGGCTGGCCGTACTACAGGGGCGAAATGTGCTCAATGCTGTACTCGCAGCAGGATTTTGACCGGCGGGTTCCAGTCAACGCCGCGAGGAGTGCCGGTTAGTGTCCGAGTGCGGCATGGATTGGACTTGGGGGCAAGCGAATTGGGGTATAATCCGCCAACTTTCTTCTTAACTTCCTCCGAAGGAGCTCACATGAACACCAGCGTCCCAGCGCCCAAGACCGCTGTGCCACCGAGTCCCGCGGATCTTCAACTCATGCAACTCACAACTGCATACTGGGCTTCGCGATGTCTGCATGTTGTAGCCGAACTGGGAGTGGCCGACGAGCTCGGCGAACAGGCGAAATCTACGGAGGCGCTTGCCAAGGCCACCGGCACACAGCCGCAAGCGTTGTATCGTGTGCTCCGCCTGCTGGCTTCGCTCGGAATTTTCGAATGGAGGAATGGAGCATGGAATCACACCGAGTCGTCGCGATTCCTTCGATCGAGCCACCCTGAATCTCTCCGGGACTATGTTCGCATGTTAGGTCTGCCGGTATTCTGGGCTGCTTTTGAAGATCTGGAACACTCTTTGCACACGGGAGAATGCGCGTTTGCGAAGCGCCACCCTGAGGGCGTTTTCGCATATATGGCCGAGCATCTGGAGGAAAGCCGAATTTTCGATTCGGCGATGACTTCGAAGTCGCACCGCGATATCGCGGCCTTACTGCCGGCCTATGATTTCGCGCAGTTCGCGACCATCGCCGACATCGCCGGCGGACGCGGCCACTTGTTGCGCGCCATCTTGAAGAATTCGCCGGAGACGCGTGGAATCCTATTCGATCAGTCGCACGTAGTGGCCGGGGTTGCGCCTGAGAATGGGGAAAAACTCACCGTGGTCGGAGGTAATTTCTTTACCGACTCTATGCCCAAAGCCGACGCCTACCTCCTGATGAATATCATCCACGACTGGCCGGACGCGGAATCGATCAAGATCTTATCGGCGATCCGGCAAGCTATGCCGACGCATGCGCGCGTGCTGATGATCGAAACGGTTGTTCCCGATGCGCCGGGACCGCATCTCTCCAAGGAGCTCGACATTATCATGATGGCAATTCCCAACGGTATGGAACGCACTCAGGACCAATACGCCGCCCTGGCGGCAAAGTGCGGTCTTCGCATGGAACGTGTAGTGGAGACGCTGACTCCGTATTCAGTTCTTGAAATGGTGGCCGTCTAACCGAGACCGTGAGAGCGGCGCGCTAACCGCGGACATTCTGGTAGATGCCGAAGAGGGCGAAACCCAGACCCATGAGGAAAAAGCAAGGGAGTAGATAAGTCATGAGCAGAGGCGCGAATGGAACGGGAAGCTTGAGCGGGCTGTTCGCCGACATCAGATAGTAGATGAAGGCGACGGTCATCATGTACAAGAGGCCACGACGAAACGTCGTTTTGCGACCTGAACCCGCGGCACGGCGCGAAGTAGCGGCGGATGGGATGCGACGTTCGGGCATGGCTTCGCGACAGTGTGGGCAATCCCTGTGAACGTCGGCGATCTTTTTACCGCAAAACGGACATTCTCGAGTGGCCATCTAAACTCCGCAGTACAACTGAATAAAATTACGAAGGGCCCCCAATACAAGTAGGCTAGGGTGGGCACGAAGAAGAGTCAAGAACGCGGGAGCAGAGGGTGTGCCAAGTGCAAACTGCCCAAGCGGCCAGCCTGCAACACACTCTATTGCTGGGACTTACTGGGCGGGCATTTCGCCCGCGAAAGAACAGAAGCGAGGCCGAGGGCTGTCCGAAATCGTCAACCTAGAAAATTGCGGCGATCAGGAGAACGGCCAGACCGGCAACGGATGCTATCGTGCGAATGACGTGGAATGTTTCCCAGCGATCGCGCAGGTGTTGCCAGTTGCCAGGTAACGTCTCGACAGTCCAAGTCATGATTTTGTTGTCGATGGGGACTTCCACAATTAAAGTGACGAGCAGCGCAAAAATGAAAAGCGCCAAGCCCGCCAGATTGAGATAGAAGGTCTCCGGTCGGGTACTGAAGGAGAAAAACAGAACGGGTAGCACCGACAACATGGCGGCAGGCATGAGAATGGGCATGACCGGCGCCAGGTTTCGGATCATGCGGTGTCCGATGGCGAGAAAAACTTCGGGCTTAAAAGTCGTTATGGAGCGGCTGAGGCCTAGCCAAGGTCCCCAGAAGACCCCGGTTACGAGGGCGAGAAGGAAAATACTGATCACTTCCCAAATTTTGAGCATGGGATGCCTCCATTTAGAGGTACGTTAGCGAGCGGGCGAATATTTCAGATGCTGGATACGATATTCGTTGCTGATACTACCGAATGCGGGAAAATCGTAGGGCGAGGCAAGCGCATCCAATTTTTGTGGCGCAGTACATCCGGAGGACCGGCTAGCGGAGTACTTTGATATGGAGACATTGAAATGACGGCGAAGCAGAAATCAGATTTGACCTACTCGGACATTACGCCGAAAGGCACATATACAAACCGGCGAAACTTCCTGTTCGGATTACTGGCGACGGGCGGCGCGGTGAGCGGCTGGAGACATTTTTCAAACTGGATGGCGGGGCCGGCGACGGGCTCAGTGCCTCAAAAATTGAACGGCGTGGTGAAGGGGCCGTTCAACACGGATGAGAAGATCACGCCCGAGAACGACGTAACGACGTACAACAATTTTTATGAATTCGGAACGGGCAAGGGAGACCCTTCGCAAAACGCGAAGAATTTCCGAACTTCGCCGTGGGAAGTTTCCGTGGAAGGCGAAGTGAAGAAGCCGTTCAAGTTGAGTATGGACGACATCATGAAGATTGCGCCGCTGGAGGAGCGCATTTACCGGCACCGCTGCGTGGAAGCGTGGTCGATCGTGGTGCCGTGGATTGGATATTCATTCAGTCATTTGATCCAGAAAGCCGAGCCGACACCGAAGGCGAAGTACGTGGCGTTCCAGAGCTATTACGACACGCGGCAGATGCCGCTTGGACCGGAGGCGGGGATTGAGCTGCCGTACCTCGAAGGGTTGCGGATGGACGAAGCGATGAATCCGCTGACGCTGCTGTGCGTGGGAATGTATGGTGAGACGCTGCCGAACCAGGACGGCGCGCCGGTGCGCATGGTGATTCCATGGAAGTACGGGTTCAAGAGCATCAAGTCGCTGGTGAAGATTCGGTTCGTGAAAAGCGAACCACCAACAACGTGGAACATCGCAGCGCCGAATGAGTATGGGTTTTATTCGAACGTGAATCCCAATGTGGATCATCCGCGCTGGAGCCAGGCGAAAGAACGGCGGCTGGGAGAATTTTTTCGGCGGCCGACATTGATGTTCAACGGCTATGGCGAGCAAGTCGCGAGCCTCTATACGGGCATGGACCTGCGAAAGAATTTCTAATGGGAAGCTCCGTTGTGAATTCGGTGCTGACGAGCAAGTGGACGAAGGTCGTCGTGTTTCTGGCGTGCCTGATTCCGGCGGGGGTTTTGATCTGGCGTGTGACCCAGGGAGATTTGACGGCGAATCCGATTGAGTTCCTGGAGCACTGGACCGGCGATTGGACGATAAGGTTCCTGATTATCACTCTGTGCGTCACGCCGCTGAGGAAGATCGTCAAAATGCCACAACTGATCCGGTTCAGGAGGATGCTGGGACTTTTTGCGTTTTTCTACGCTTGCCTGCACTTTTCGACCTGGGTGGGGCTCGACCGGTTTTTCAATCTTGCGGATATGTGGGCGGACGTAGAGAAGAGAAAATTCATTACTGTCGGTTTCGCGGGATTTGTTCTGCTGATTCCGCTGGCGGTGACGTCTACGAAGGGATGGATTCGGCGACTGGGCGGGAAAAAGTGGCAATGGCTGCACCGCGCAATTTATATCAGCGCAATTCTCGGCGTAATTCATTATGCGTGGCTGGTGAAGTCGGATGAGCACAAGCCGCTGCAATATGCGGCGATGGTTGGAGTGCTGCTGCTGTGGCGAATTGGCGTGTGGGTGAGGAAGAAGTGGCAGCAGCAGCCGGTGACGCGGAGTGTGCGTCCGGATGAGCCAACCACCGCAGAAACAGCTTAAAAAACCTTCCTGCAATATCTCCTTCGATTGATTGCCTATTGACTGGCGGCTGAAACGTGCGGCAATATCCGCGCGTCTCAATCGGCGACAGCTCGTTCATCGGGGATGCGTCTCAACAGCAATGATTGCGAAGAAATCGGGGAGGATGACTGTGCGAAAACTTGGAATGGCAATCGGGGTGTTGCTGGCAGTAGCGGTGATTCTGCCGGTCGCGGCGCGCGCGCAGAGCGAATCGGACCTGAACGCGATCTACACGATAAAGGATATCGGCTTCAACCAGTCGCAAGTGATGAACATCATGAGCTATCTCACGGATGTCTATGGCCCGCGGCTGACGAATTCACCGGACATGCGAGCCGCGGCACAATGGACGGAAGATGAGATGAAACAGTGGGGGCTGACGAATGTTCATACCGAGCCGTGGAAGTTCGGACGCGGCTGGTCGAATGAGCAGTTCTCCGCGATGATGACCGCGCCACGGCCGTATATTTTGATCGCGTATCCGCTGGCGTGGACTCCCGGAACGAACGGGCCGGTCACAGCAGAGGCGGTGCTGGCGCCGATTGCAAGCGAAGCGGATTTGGACAAGTACCGCGGGCAGCTGAGGGGCAAATTCGTGCTGACGCAGGCGCCTCCTGATGATCCGGCACACTACGAGGCGCAGGCGCATCGGTACACGGATGCGGAGCTGGAAGAAATGTCGAGTGAGGAGATTCCGGGCGCACGAAATGCGGACCGGTTCGCGCAATTCCGAGCGCTGCGAGCGCTGCGCGACAAGATTCAGGCGTTCATGGTCGCGGAAGGCGTAGCGGGATGGATCCAGCCCTCACGCGGAGACGACGGGACTGTGTACGTTCAATCCGGCGGTTCGTA